>JAYVAQ010000576.1:0-3344 GCA_043750875.1 Rhodanobacteraceae bacterium | reverse complement strand
GCCAAACCCAACTAGCGGAGTTGTGTGGCATTCCTCAAACCACCATTTCCAGCATTCAGAACTGTCGAGTCAATCTAGGCGCGTTCCTAGCGTAACTTGACTTGCACTTAGTTCGCTCCAGACCGCCCGGTGATAGCATCGCCACATTCCCGTTTCGGACCGTTGCAATGCCCGCCATTGAAAGCCAAATTGATGCGAAATCGCCGCAGTTTTTAGACAACGTTGCGCACAATCAGCGCGCCGTGGAGGATCTTAGGGCGCAGTTAAAAACAGTGAGTGAGGGCGGCGGTGAAAAAGCCCGGGCGAAACACACGGAACGCGGCAAATTGCTGGCGCGTGAGCGCATTCGGGCGTTGCTGGATCCGGGCTCGGCGTTTTTAGAGCTGTCGAGCTTGGCCGCGTTTGGCATGTATGACGGCGCAGCACCGTGCGCTGGGGTCATCACCGGCATTGGTCGGGTGCATGGGCTGGAGGTGATGGTGGTGGCGAACGATGCCACGGTCAAAGGTGGCACGTATTTTCCGATGACGGTAAAAAAGCATCTTCGCGCCCAGGAAATTGCGCTGGAAAATCATCTTCCCTGCATATATTTGGTGGATTCCGGCGGCGCGTTTTTACCGCTGCAAGAAGACGTGTTTCCAGATCGCGAACACTTTGGCCGCATTTTTTATAATCAAGCGCGCTTATCGGCACTGAATATTCCGCAGATTGCGGTGGTGATGGGCTCGTGCACCGCCGGCGGCGCGTATGTGCCGGCAATGAGCGATGAAACCATTATCGTGAAAGAACAAGGCACGATTTTTTTAGGTGGCCCACCGCTGGTAAAAGCTGCCACCGGCGAGGTGGTAGACGCGGAAAGCTTAGGTGGCGCCGAGGTGCACACCACCACCTCCGGCGTGGCAGATCATTTCGCCGAAAACGACGCGCACGCGCTGATGATCGCGCGCGAAGTTATTGCGAATTTGAATCGCAAAAAGCACATCGAGTTGGCAGTGAAAGCGCCAGTTGAGCCGAAATACGCGGCGCAAGAAATCTATGGCGTGGTGCCTAAAGACACGCGCATTCCGTACGACATCCGCGAAATTATTGCGCGCATCGTCGATGGCTCGGAATTCCACGAGTTCAAGGCGCGTTACGGCAAAACCTTGGTCTGTGGCTTTGCGCATGTGTATGGCTACCCGATTGGCATCGTCGCCAATAACGGCATTTTGTTTGCCGAAAGCGCGCTGAAGGGTGCGCACTTTATTGAGCTGTGCAACCAACGCAATATTCCGCTGGTGTTTTTGCAAAACATCACTGGCTTTATGGTCGGTAAAAAATACGAAAACGCGGGCCTAGCAAAAGACGGCGCAAAAATGGTGACCGCGGTGGCCTGTTCGCACGTGCCGAAGTTCACCTTTTTGATTGGCGGCAGCTTTGGCGCGGGCAATTACGCCATGTGTGGCCGTGGCTACAGCCCACGGTTTTTGTGGATGTGGCCGAACGCGCGCATCTCCGTGATGGGCGGCGAACAGGCCGCCAGCGTATTGGCGACGGTAAAGCGCGATGGCTTAGAAGCTAGCGGTCAAACCTGGCCAGTAGAAGATGAAGCCGCATTTAAAACACCGATTCGAGAGCGCTATGAGGCGCAAGGCCACCCGTATTACGCCAGCGCACGACTGTGGGATGACGGCGTTATTGACCCAGCCGATACACGCCGAGTGTTAGGTTTAGCATTGTCGGCGGCATTAAACGCGCCGATTGAGCGCGGCCGCTTTGGCGTGTTCCGCATGTAAGTTGAGGAAGACTTATGGCTAAAAATTTAACCGTACACGCGCTGCGCCACGCGCAGGCCAGTGCTGGCGCTGCGGAATATGATGAGCTGTCGCCGCTCGGGCACGCCCAGGCAAAGCGTGTAGGCGAATACCTTGCCAGTCACCAGATAAAGTTTGACGCTATTTACCTTGGCGCGCTAAAACGCCACGCGCAAACGTTTGCCGGAATTAGCGCCGCGTATGAACACTCAAGACATGTGCTGCCAGCACCAACTGTGTTGCCGGAGCTCAACGAATACGATTTTCGCGGCGTGCTCAATGCCTATCGCAGCGCAAATCCAGAGGATCAAGATATCGCCGCTGGGCGCTGGCTGGTGGCGCTAAAAACCGCGATGATTGCCTGGGCGAGGGATCAAATTGCTGCCGACGGCTTAGAAACCTGGGCCGAATTTCATATTCGTGTGAATGCGGCGGCTAAACGCATTGCACGTGAATCGGGCCAGGTGCTGGTCGTCACCAGTGGCGGCGTGATTAGCCTATTCGCCCAGCGCGCGCTGGGCTTTGATGACAACTCCATCGTCGCGATGAACTTAGCGCTTAAAAACACCGCACTCAACGAATTTCGCGTGACCGAACACAGCTGGCAGCTGCAGAGCTTTAATGCCATGCCGCATTTTAGTCAGCCGGTGGATTTGGATTTTCATACGCGGGTGTGAAGCCAATGAATAAAAAACCCGGCTAACGCTATTTTGAGCGAAGCCGGGCAGCTGTTGCTAATTCACCGTATTGTTCACTCCCACCGGATCAGTTGACGTCGTCAGCACCCGCACCTCAGACGCAGGCACTTTGTTGCCGCCGCCCGACACCGTAAACACGGCCGAACTTGCAGTGGCGAAGTTGCCGAATGTGGTGCAGCTTTTGGTTACGCCGTATTGATTTAGCGGCAACGCATAAGTTGCGCTGGTGCAGCTCCATCCCGCCGGAATTGTCAGCGGGCCTTCCACCAGATTCGGATCGAGTGTCGAAATAACATAATCAACTTCTACCTGCACCGCACTAGCCGCGACTGGGCCAACAGGGTTGGTCACTGTGTACGTTGCCAGATTACTAACCTCAGTTTTCTTGATGCGCATATCGGCACAGTTCAATGCCTGGCTCATCGGGTCAGATACTGGAAAGCCCGCTAACGAATATTCGGCATCATCCGCCGCGCCATCGCAATCACCGTCAGTGCTTTGCTCGTTCATGCCGCGCGCCATTTCCCAAGCGCTGGGCCACGTATCACTATCCAAGTCATTGCCCGCTTGGGTGTCATTGGCGTAGGCATAGCCCAAAATGGCTTCCCCGCTCGCCGGATTGTTGTAACCGGCAAATTCTGCGCGGCTTTCATCGGCCGGTGTCATCAGCGCATAGCTTTGCTCAGCACTGGAATATTTCAACTTTAAAGGCACGGTGCCTGGTTGCGCATTAGCAAACAAAAAGCCTTCAATACTGACCAGGTTAAAACGTGCGTTCAGCACTGCCGGGTCGGCGCTATTGTTGGTAGTTGGGTTACATTTTTGCCCGACATTGGTCAAGGTGGCAACGCTA
>JAYVAQ010000575.1:0-2329 GCA_043750875.1 Rhodanobacteraceae bacterium | reverse complement strand
AACTATTTGATGCCAAGCAAAAGGCTAACGCCGGGTTGCTGCGCAATAATGTCAGCCCGCCGGTAACCCGGGCACAAAACGCGGCTAGGTGCCACTGGCGCTGCTTAAATGGAAAAGTCGCCGCCAACACCATGCAGGGAAACGGCGCTAAAAATTCGAACATGCGCGTTAGATCCTTTTGCACCAGCGCTTCGCCGATTTGTTCTAACTCGAAGGCACAAAAGGGCGCCGCTTGCCGGAATAGCGCTGGCAAATCCCTTGTATGTAGCCAACTATCAGCAGCATCCGGCGCTTGCCTGGGCACATCATGTGGGCAAACATTGGCGAGCCAGTCGCTCTCGTGCCGCACGGTTTGATAGGTGCCATTGTTCGGAATGAGCTGCAATTCCGGGCGCACATGCGTCCAACCACCGCGCACCGGCGTGCGCCGCCACGCCCGCATTTCCGGCCAGCCGCGAATCACCACGAGTTCGTTTGGCTGGAAAAGGTAAAGCTTGCCGTCTTTTAGCGTGTTGCCAAAGGTGTATTGATTGCGTGGCTTTTTTGGCTTCGTCATGGTGTGACCTTAAACTGCGAAAGCGTCAGATAAGGTCGTGTTCGTTGGTGCCATTCCCGAAGGGACGATATAGCTTCAGAACCAACTTTGAAGAAACTTCAATTAAGCCAACGCTCAAAAGCACGCCGCTATTTTGCCTGCGACGAAACCGAATGCCTCACCACCCGCCGCAACAACTTCCCCTGCGAATTAAGCCAACGCTGCAATTCATAAGTATCCGCCAACATCGCCGTAACCACATGCCAGCCACCCACAGCGGGCGCGACGACTTGATCTAGGCTCAGGCGGCTTTCGCGCAAAAATTGCGCCAAGCTAGGCCGGGCCTCAAAGCTCACACGCACATCCGCACCCAAGCGCCAATCCAATTGGTTTTGCGCCAAATACGCGGCTAAATCAAAGCCTTCCGGGTCAATAGCGGCCAGGTTGCTGACGACAACATTGCGCATACGGTGCAGCAGCAAATGCCGCACATCCGGGTAATCGCGATTGCGCGCGATCAAGTAACACAGCGGCCCACGCACCACCAAGGCAACCGGGTGGCAGCTCAGGGCTTTGGGCTGGGCATCGTCATAACCTTGATAGTCAAACTGCAATTGCAGCCGTTCCAAAAGCGCAGCGTGTACCGCCTGCACTACGCCGGGCGGCATAGTTGGCGGCAGTAGTTGCAGCCCAGCGGGCAAAGAGACAATTCGTTCGGCCCATTTCAAGATCGGCTGGCCCTGGCTTTCGCTGACAATCTGGCGTGCTGCCCGCAGGCGTGGCTCCAACTCGTGCAATAAAACCTCGGGAAATACCCCGCGCAAATGCTCGCCCGCCAAGTGATACGCCAACGCCGCCACTGGATCAAGTTTAGGAAACGCAAGCTCTGCCGCACCACGCGTAAAGCTCCAACCGGCGGTTTTCGCCTCGTCGCTGATCAGCGGGAACTCGCCTTTCAGTGCCATTAAATCCCGCTGCACGGTACGCTGCGTCACCTTAAAGCCATGCAAATTATGCAGCTCCTGGGTCAGCGCCAATGTCGATTTCTTCCTCGGCGCACGCGGCACCAACTGCAGTAAACACAGCAAGCGCAGCGCGCTTTTTCGGTCTTCGGTACGTCCGGTTGCGGTCATGGCTTTGCCCTGGTGTGTGGCACAAAGCATAACGCCGCAGCAAAAGTGGGGCAAGATCAACGCGACCTATATTGACGCATGCGGTGGCTAAACTAGCGACACTAAAGCAAAACGGGTTCGGAAAATGGCGCAACTTTCAAAACTTAGAAGTCTAATTCCAGCATCAACGTGGGTGGCTTTATCGCTGCTCAGCGCATGCCAGCCAGCCACCGATCCTGCCGACGAGCAAAACCTAGCCAACACCAAAGACCCGGACTACGCCGTCGAGCCAGACACACAAGATAGCGCAGCAGCGCAACACGTCATGCCAGGCCAAACGCCGTTAGCGGGCACCGAAAAAATCTACATGCAGCAAATCATCGCCGAATACCAAGCCAAAGACACCTATGAAACCAACGCAGTCATCACCCGGCCCTTGGCGGTTGCGGATCAAAAAATCTATTCCTTTCACGGCATACTGGATCGGGTAATTACGCAGGATGGCAGAGTGTTTTTCATTGGCCGCAATGGCCCGCTGTCGAACGGCGTCAGCTTTTGGTACGTCGTGCATCCAAACGATCAATATCTCGGCGAGCCCCTGAGCAATTTCCGCGTCAAAAGCGCCTATTGCTTCGTTGGTAAATACATCGCCAATTTAGAACCGTATTCGGTGGTGCCCTCA
>JAYVAQ010000574.1:0-2059 GCA_043750875.1 Rhodanobacteraceae bacterium | reverse complement strand
TCCATAAAGGCAATTTGGCGCGGCGTGCCTTTTTGATCGGATACCACACGCAGCACTGCGCCGGTGGGGCAAAGCTGCGGCGTACAGCTTTCATAGGCGATGCGTTTTGGCGGTGCCAAGCGGTTTGACTTCGGCACGCCAATTAAATCCTCCACCGGTGCATTCGGAAACACCATTCCAATTTCGCGTCCCATGCCGTCGAAGCTGGTGCTGCTAATTAGGCCATTTGGGTCAGTGATGGAGTCCGGTTTACCAAAGCGATTGTCGAAGGTACTGGTGGTAATAGCGCCTAGGGCGTCGGTGACGCTATCGGGAAAATAGCCGAAGCTGGTGGCCGTATAGTTGCTCAATATTGTGCGACTAAACATCTCACCGCGCGCTGTCGTGCTGACGCCGTTGACATTACCAAAGTTATCAAAGCTCGAACTCGTCCGACGTTCCACGAAGCCATTCTGAGCCGCATCGCCGCTTGCCAACGGTGCCAGGCCGCAATCGGTTCCACTGTACAGCCCAGGAATCATTGCCTCGCATTCGACTTGACGATTCGCGTGATAGCCATACAGCATCGTGCTAACGCGTGTGGGATTGAGCAAACCACCAGGGTCGAGCACACCGGTCAGCGCGCGGCTACCGGTCAAAGCGTGTGCCGTGCTGGTCTGCTTGATTAACTTATTGACCCACCAAACGGACGCGTCTACGACATAATCACGGCTCACCGACATCGCGCGCGTTTCGGTCGCACCGCCGTCAAAGGTTGAGGTATTGCTCGAACTTTCCGCGCGGACATTGCCGTATTGATCGATGGTGTCAATGTTCTTTGTGGTGGTGCGCATCAGCGCATGGCTGATCAAATCAAACTGGAAGCCTGTGGTTTGATTGGGAAAGGCAAAGCCGTAGGTTGCGGTAGTGCGGTTCGCCCAGGTACTGCACGCTGCCAATGTCGGTGTACTCGCATCACCCGTAACGACACACTGGTAATCATTTTTGCTGCCCGAAATCAGTTTATCGCTGCTGGGGATGACCTCAGTACAGTTGCCCAGCGGCACGCCCAGTTTCGTGCTGCCCTCGCATTCCACCATCCCAGTCAATGGGAATTTTTGGTGGAAAATGGTGGTACTGCGTAAGCCAAACTTGCCACTCAGAGGCAGCGAATTATCCGAATTATCCACGGTGTGGTCTTCGCTAATAATCTTACGAAAGCCCTGAAACCCCCGTCCCTGCTGGTTATACATCGCTTCTTCATAGCCATAGCGGGTTTCGTTCATGCCCAAACCGATGCCGTTGCGGCTAAGCATTTTTGCTACCACCTGCATGCTGGAGGTGAAGTAGAAGTGCTTGGCGTCGATGTAGCCTTGGCCAGTTTCCCGCGCGGGCACGCTGTAAAGTGGCAACGTGCCCACCCGTCCGGCCTGGCTTGAGAGTGGGAAATACTCGAACTGTACCGCCGGGCCATAGGCATCACTGACGCTGCGCAGTAGCTCAGGCGTCTTGGGCGGTAAGCTTCCAGGGCGCTCACCGGCACCGGAGTTGCGCGCCAAAACAGCACGTGGTGGAAACATGCCAATGGCCAAAATATTCTCATTGCCAGAGGCAAAATTAATCAGGTCGTCATAACCTGCGTGCCATTCCAAGTTTGGGTTGCTGTTGCTGAAATTAATGTTGGCGGTCTGGATGGGAGAACAACCTTTCCAATTGCCACAGCCAAAACTCGACAGCAAGTCGTCTAAGCCGTCGGCATGTAAGTCCGCGTTATTGACCGCTTTACCCGGTGAAAATAGCAGTGGTTTGACCGGCAACGGCGCCGCAACCAAGCTAATGCCGGTCAATACGCCATTAATGCGCACTTCCTTAAAACGATAGCCCCGCATGCGGTACAGGCTAGGATCAGCCGCATGATTTGGCATCTGAAACAGATTTCTTGAATCGGTCCCGGGGGGCTGCCCGCCATTGGCCCAAAACGTAAATGGAAATTGTGAGTAACCTTCATTGTTTGGAAACGTCGATGGATTGTTTACATAGCTAACGCTGGGCGGCGCGGGGCAGAAAACTAACTCGTTGC
>JAYVAQ010000573.1:0-5766 GCA_043750875.1 Rhodanobacteraceae bacterium | reverse complement strand
TATCGAAGGTGCCGCGCTTTTCGGCGGGGTATCGCGCCCGTCCAAAAATACGTGCACGGCAATTTGTCGAACATTGCGCGCGTGCGCCAATTTTAGCATCGCAAATATATGCGTCTCTAAACTATGCACGCCGCCTTCGCTCAATAGCCCAAGAACATGCAAAGTGCCGCCGTTACGACGCACGCTGGCGCAGGCCTGATTGAGCGCCAAATTATGCTCAAACTGGCCGTTTTCAAGGCTTAAGTTAATCCGCGTCAAATCTTGATAGACAATCCGCCCCGCGCCCAAATTCATGTGGCCGACTTCGGAGTTCCCCATTTGCCCCACAGGCAAGCCGACGCTAAGGCCATCGGTTTTAATCAAGGTATGCGGATAGCTTGCCCACATTCGACGCCAATTCGGGCAATTTGCGTTGCTAATAGCGTTGTCTGGCGCTGCTTCCCGCTCGCCCCAGCCATCTAAAATCAAAAGTAAATGTGGCTTACGCGAGCCAATGTTGGAAACCGCAGGATGCAATAACGGACTATTTCCTGTGGCTTCGGTTAATTCGGACATGTGTTTTCCCAATTTCGTTGATGATTTAAAGCTGACATTGGCGAAAATGCCCACTCGCGGACGGCGATGGTACTAAAACAAATTTGCTTTGCATGTTATGACGGAGCGGAACAAGCATTGAGCATGACGATCGGCCTAATGATTCGTGTTTTACGCGTCAGAAGCGAGTGATTTTGAATAAAAGCGGCCCTGGCACGGCGTTTGCATAGATCACATCGTAGTCACGCAAAAAGCAGCCGCAGAAGCTGGCTACCACCCTCTTAAGGATTAATCTCATGAACGTCGTCAATTGCGAAAACCACTCAACTCCCTTCTTTAATAAGTTTGTTGTACGTCTAGTGCAGTCGGCAACGAGCGATTTAAAACAAGTTACGCCGACTTCAGCACATGACTTGGCAATGGCGTATCAAGCCGCATTTGCAGCACGTAAGGCGGCGATATGAAACTGGCTACCGTTGGTTTAACTATCTTAGCCGCAGCATTCGCGCTTGCGGCAAATCCTGGCCTGATGCAAAAAGCACTGGCTAGCAGCCACAGCATCAACCGCAGCGTATCGGTCAATGCGAGCTCGGAGCTGGAAGATTTCAGCTCCGTCAATGGCAATTTGGCGCTTGCCGCAGGTGCGAACGCGAAAGATCTCAGTAACGTCAACGGTGATATTGAATTAGGTGGTAATAACACCGTGCAAGACATCAGCAGCGTGAACGGCAGCATTGAAGGCGGCAAAACTCTGCGCGTGAGTGGCGATGTAAGCAGCGTCAATGGCTCGATTGAGTTTGGTTTAGACAGCCATGTTTCCGGCGAAATGACCACCGTCAACGGTGAACTCAACTATGCTGGCGGCAGCGTTGGTAAAGACATCAGCACCGTCAATGGCGATGTGGAACTAGGCAGCGTGACCGTGCAGGGCAATATTTCCACCACCTGGGGCGATGTCGTGCTCAATGGCTCAGCCGTGATGGGTGAGCTGCGCGTAAAAAAACCGCGTGTCAGCAACTGGTGGGGTAAAGATCCTCAGCCGCCACGCATCGTTTTGGGCCCAGGCGCTCGCATCTCAGGATCGATCACTTTGGAACAACCGGCCAAAATTTATGTGCATCAGAACGCGCAATTGCCAATAATCACTGGCGAAATGGTGGGTGGCGCGGTAGTACGTTTCACCGGTGCGACCGCACCGCTCTAATGTCTTTCGGTCTAAGCGCTCGCTAACAAAACAACCGCTGTTTGAAACTATGCGCCGGGTATCAGCAAATGCTGGCAAATCAGCAAATGATGCTCTGGCCCAGCCAAGAAGATTTCCCTTGGTGGCAGCCAATCACACACTGCTTTATGCACAATGGCATGTCGCATCTCGCCTTCAATATGATCGCGCTTTGGCAGTTCGGCGCAGAACTTGAACGTTTTATTGGCACAAAACGCTACGCAGTTTTATATTTTTCTGCCGTGGCATCGCTTAATTTCAAAACTTGACTTCAGAGTTTGCCCGCCGCGCATAAATTCGTTGTGCTGCATGCTTCAGCTGGGCACTGCGCTGCGCTGCATCGGGCACTGGCAGGCCAACCCAATTTGCGGAGACTGGGTCAAATAGTTGGCGCTGTTGCGCTCCAAGAAGTTTAACCATACGCGCCCGAGCAAGCGCTGCAAAATTCAAGTCCGGTGCCGGCGCAAGCGTTGCCAAATTGGCACGCTGCAGCCAATACATCGGCGCAAGCCCAGCACCATTGGGCTTGCTTACAACGGCTTCTGTCAAATCAAGCAAGGTACGGGCGCGTTGCCATTGCTTTCGTTTAATCGCGATCGCGGCCAAATCGAGACGCGTATCCGCTAGCACCATTGAAGCCACACCAAATGCGGCCAGCCGTTTTACTTCTATCGACTTGAGCTGCGCATCCGTAACGTTCTCATCCCCAACCAACGCAGCAAGAACATAGGCCCGTTCAATCCAATTTTTGTAGGTTATCGTGTCAGGTAGATCAATCAAGGATCTTGCAATGCCGCGAGCGCTTACATAGTCACCCGCGTGTTGCGCCAAGACGGCATTCTGAAAGCGCACAACAGCTGTGTGATGTGAATTTACTCCATAGGTCTTTTGATACCCTTCAAGCGCGTATTTATTGAGCTCAAACGCAAGTTCCTTGTTAGCAACATCATCGGCGCTGCCCGCTAAAAGCATCACAGTCAATAGCAGCCCTGGGTGCTCGGGTTTCAAGGCAATCAATGATCGATCGGTGAGCGTTAAAAATGCCGCCAATGCATCTTGGCTTTGACCGAGCTGGCGGAAAGCGGTTCCCTGTATGACGAATGTGTACGCGATGCGATCAGCCGCCGCTGGCGCATCCGCTGTGCGCACCAAAATTTGTTTTATCAGCGCCAACGCGCGAATATTATCACCGACAAAGTTGTACTGAAACGCCTGATCATTCAAAATCCCTGCGCATTCGCGGGATGACAATACTGTAGGGCTTTCACACAACTTTGCCTGCATGTCAGTCAGCTGGCGCGCTTTTGCATTGTCGCCGCGAATTCGATAGCTTCGACTTAGATAGGCCATCGCGGCAATCCGATCTGGATCCGTTGGCGGCACGATTGACGCGAGCAACTTATCAGCACGGATCAAAGCACGCATCGCAGAATCATCACGATCAAGCGACTGCAGGGTAATGCCAAACTGATTCAAAAGCTGCGCTTGCGTTTGCGGATCATTCGCAAATGCACTAGGTAGTTCTGCCACCGCATTTTCAAAAAACGCGGCAACACTGCGAGTCGGATTCGGCGATTGATACGGGTTGGAATTGCGCATCATCGACAGTAAAAAATCCTTCGTCGCTGTCGCGCGATCAGCTTCTACTTCGATGGCGGCTTGCGCACGTACGGTCAGTACCACGGCACTCGTAATTGCGATCAATGCGGCAAATGAAATAGCAAACAAACTAAAGCGCAAACGCAGCCGCTTGCGTCGCTCGGGCGCGCCGACCAGAGCTTGACAGCATGCAGAAATCTCAGCCGCACTTGGCCGATCGCTGGGCTGCGCTGCCACCAGGCGGGTCAATAAGGCAATAAATGATGTCGGCAATTCTTTGCGGGCACGCAGGCTTTTCAGCGCTATCCTAATTGGTGCATCTGCGCTGGGCAGGACGCATGCGGTGGCGGCAAAATAAATAGTCGCGCCCAAGGCAAAGATATCGATGCCGGTGCCTAGCAATTCGCCGGCCAGATGCTCAGGCGCCATAAAATTCCGGGTGCCCGCGAATAAGCGCGTCTGGCCACCGCCATCTAACTGTGCGCCAGCGCCAAAATCCATAAGCACATAAGCGGCGTTTTGACCGGCCTCGCACATGACATTGGCGGGTTTAAGATCGCCATGCACAATCGCCTGCGCGTGTACGGCACTGAGTGCCGCCGCAAGGTCTGTCGTTAGCGTCAGCAGCGCGGGAAAAGGCATTGGGCCATCACGGGTAATACGGCTGGCTAGCGTTTCGCCAATCAATAAATCAGTCCAAATTCCGGCGCGCGCCTGATCCACCGCGGCCCCATGCACCGCCAACACATTCGGATGGCGCACCTGTGCCAAGCGGCGCGCTTCATCAATAAACGCGCGCCCGGCGGCAGCGGAAAACTGGTTGTTCGCGCGCCGAAGCTTCAGCGCTACCTCGCGCTCCAGCACTGAATCATAAGCACGAAATACTTCGCCATAGCCGCCTGCACCGAGCCGATCCAGCACCGCCAAATGCCGCCAGTTAAAGCGCAGCTGTGGGTCAATAACTTGAGTCGCCGAGTCATGCAGCTGTGCGAAGCTTTGTTGTAAACGCGTTAGTTTTACTAAGGCATCGGAGTGTGCAGATGGCCCGATTTGCGCAAGCTCAGCGGTAGCTATTTTCCCGATGACATCGGTCTGGGCGTCCAGCAGGGCGTTCAACCAAACCTCGTGGGCGGATTCAGCGCCGTTCATGGGCTATTGGACGCGCTTAACAGCGCTCGGCGGGTACGAATTTTTGCGCTGATTGCGCGTATTTGCGCGAGACTTGCCTGCCGTGTCGCTATCGCGAGACTTGCCTGCCAGCTCGTTTGCGCTAGATTTGATCCTGCCGTGGCCTCGGGCAACAGGCCAATCCAGCTGCTAGATACCGGATCAAATATGCATCGATTTTGCGCCTGCAACAACTGCGCGGCGTGCGCGTATGCGCTAGTGGCGAGTGCCAAATTGGCTGGCATCTGACGCGCCGCAAGGGCGCCTTGCAGCTGCGCATGCATGGGTGTCAAATACGCTGCATTAGGCTGCGAAATGCTAGAGCGGGTGGTGGCAATCAGCGCCTGCGCACGCGCATTTTGGCCGCGCAATAGTGCGATAGCAGCAAGGTTCAGACGTAGCTCGGTCAATTTTGGCGCTGCTGCACCCAGGGCAAATAGGCGCGCTTTTTCAGCACTCAACAGTGCTGCTTCGCTGACCGCAAAATCACCCGCAAGCGCGGCTAAAACAACCGATTGTTCGGCGAAACCGGCAAATGCCGCAGTTTTGGGAAGTTCATTGATTAATTCCCGCGCTAGCCCGCGCGCGCGCGCTTTGTCGCCCGCGTGCAAAGCCAACATCGCTTGCTGGATGCGCACTTCGACGACATAGCGTGACGTGCTTGGGTAGAGCAACAAACGTCCTTGCAAGGCATAAGAATTTAGCCGCTGTGCCAGTGCAATCGCCCCCAAGTCGTTTGCACCCCACGCCAGCCACATAATATCGGTCAGTAGCCCCAGATGCCCGGCCGGCACAGCCGCCAGCGTGCGCTCGCTCAGCGTGATAAACGCAGCGCGCGATTCAGCGAACCGCCCAACATCGCGCAGCATCACTCCGGCCAAATAGGTGGTGAAAACCGATTCATATTCAAGCTCAAGCCCAGCAGATTTTGCTAGCGCTAGATTCGCAGTAACCAGCGTCAAGGCGCGTTCTGGATCACCGCCATAGCCGACGGCTTCGATTTGATCATTGATAATAGCGACACAACTGCGCGCGGCTAATTGTCGGCTTTGCGTACTCGCTGGCATAGCAAATTTGCACCACTGCGCCTGCTCGGTTGTTAACGCAATCGCCGCTGGGAATTCGCGTCGGCTGCGATAGACGTCGCTCAGATAGCTCCGGGTTTCAATGCGCTCCAACTCTTTGGGCAACACGCCCGCTTGCGCGAAACGCTGGTCTGCGCGCCGCAGCGCGTCAAGTGCTTG
>JAYVAQ010000572.1:0-2708 GCA_043750875.1 Rhodanobacteraceae bacterium | reverse complement strand
CAAAAACAATACCACCTTTCGCGGTGCCGTCTAGTTTTGTAATCGCAACGCCAGTCAAACCAATCGCTTGATTAAATTGACGCGCCTGAATCAAGGCATTTTGCCCCATCGATCCGTCAATGACCAACAGCGTTTCATGCGGCGCGCTTTCATCAATCTTGCCCAGCACGCGTTTGACCTTGGCCAGTTCTTGCATCAAGTTGTTTTGCGTATGTAAGCGCCCAGCGGTATCGCAAATCAACACATCGACGCCTTTGGCCCTTGCAGATTGATACGCGTCGAATACCACCGAGGCAGAATCCGCGTTTTGACCTTCTTTGCTTTTGCTTTGCGCAATCACTGCAACGTTATTGCGCGCACCCCATTCTTTCAGCTGCTCGACTGCCGCCGCGCGAAAGGTGTCACCCGCCGCTAACATGACGGTATTGCCACGCGACTGCAAACGCTGCGCTAGCTTGCCAATCGTGGTGGTTTTGCCGGCGCCGTTCACGCCTACCATCAAAATAACGAAGGGTTTGGGTTCGGGTGGAAACCACAGCGCCAATTCTACCGGCAGCAAAATATCAAATAGATCCTTACGTAAAGCGAGCAACAAATCACGCGCACTGACGAACTCGCGTTTGCGCACGCCTTCGCGTAACCGAGCAACCACGCGCGTCGCCACGGCGACGCCGCAATCCGAGGTGATCAAGGTAGTTTCAAGCTCGTCCAAAAAATCGTCGTCGATTTTCGGGTTACCCGAAAAAAGCGCGGTGACGCTACCGGTGAGCGCTTGCACTGTGCGCGCCAGTCGTTCACGCAAAGATTGTGCGGGCGCAAGCTGCGCACCGCTCAAGGCTGGTGCGTTACGCAAATCTGCAGCGGAATCAGCATCCGCCGGTTGCCCGCCATTTTGCTCACCTTGGGGCGCTTCTTTGCCCTTGGTGAATCGCTTAAAAAAATCGAACACTGAAAACCTCAGATTAACTTGGACGCGAATATAACTAGAACATTTGGTGCCACAAAAAACCCCGCACCTGGCGGGGTTTTTTGCGCTGCCGCACGAAGCTTAAGGTATAGCCGCAAGTGCCGCGTCTTCTTCCACTGATTTGATCAAATCTTGTTTGCTCAAGCCCAACCATAACAGTAATGGGCAAGCAAAGAAAATTGATGACAGCGTACCAATGACGATCCCTAGAATCTGACTGAGCGCCATGCCTTTGAGTGAATCGCCGCCAAAGAAATACAGCGCCAACACGGTTAACAAAGCAACAAAGGAGGTGATGATGGTGCGCGAGAGTGTTTCATTGACGCTGCGATTCAAGATCTCCATCGGCGTTGCCTTATGCATTGCACGAAAATTCTCTCGTACCCGATCAAACACCACGATCGTGTCGTTGATCGAATAACCCATGACCGAAAGAATACCGGCGAATACCACCACGTCAAACTCGATTTGAAATAGCGCAAAAATGCCAGCCACCACCATGACGTCGTGCAAGGTGGTAAAGATCGCAGCCACCGCAAATTTCCACTCAAACCTCAAGCTGATGTAAATCAAAAAGAAGGAGGCCACAAACAACATAGCGATGACACCGTTTTCAACAATTTCCGCGCCAACTTGGGGGCCTACAGAGTCGCTACGCTCGACTTTGACCGGATTTTCTGGCGTTTGCACCGCTGTTAACACGCGCAAACTGGTGGCGGCGTCCTTTTCATTTTGGTCCGCGCGTAAGCGCACCATTTGTTTGGTTTCTGTGCCAAGCGCTTGCACGACTGCGCCTTCCATACCCGCTTTTTCTAGGCGCTCAACCAAATCATCGTGCTGCACTGCTTTTTCAAAGCTCAACTCGACCATCGAGCCGCCAGTAAAATCCAGCGCCAAATTTAAGCCGCGCGCGAAAAAAGCAACCAACGCGATGACCAATAGCGCCAGCGAAATTGCAATCGATATGCGCCTTAAACGCATAAAATCAAAGTTGGTATTCGGTCGAATCAGTTCCATTTTTTATCCTTAACTGGGTTTGACGACTGACCCTGAGCTCAGTCGCCGGTCGCGTATTTGGTTAAATTGCAAGCTTGGTGAGCTTGCGTCCGCTATAAATAAATGCCGCAACACCTTTGGAAAGGCTTACTGCGGTATAGACCGATGTCGCGATGCCTAAGCACAGCGTGATCGCAAAGCCTTGGATTGGGCCAGAGCCAAACGCGAGCAGCGCCAAACCACCCAACATAGCCGTGACGTTCGCGTCCCAAATGGTGCCGCTTGCCTTGTCATAGCCGATATCAATCGCTTGCAGTGGGCTCATACCTCGGCGCAATTCTTCGCGTATACGCTCGTTGATCAGCACGTTTGCGTCCACTGACATACCAATTGTCAGGGCTAAACCGGCTAGACCGGGCAGCGTCAGCGTCGAGCCCAGCATCGACATAATCGCCACCACCATCAGCAAATTCACCATCAACGCCACGCAAGCAATGAAGCCAAAGCTCTTGTAATAAACACAGAAGAAAATCATCACGAAAATAAAGGAAAACGATACTGCCAAAATACCTGCCCGAATATTTTCCTTACCCAAGCTAGGTCCAATGACGCGCTCTTGCGCAAACTTCATTGGTGCGGCAAGTGAGCCGGACTTTAACGAGGTCGCTAGATCTTTCGCCTCTTCTAACCCCAATCCTGTGGTACGGAATTGGCGGCCAAAAGGCGTTTGAATGGTGGGCGCGCT
>JAYVAQ010000571.1:0-3918 GCA_043750875.1 Rhodanobacteraceae bacterium | reverse complement strand
CCAACG
The DNA here is from genome assembly GCA_043750875.1 of Rhodanobacteraceae bacterium. GTDB lineage: Bacteria > Pseudomonadota > Gammaproteobacteria > Xanthomonadales > SZUA-5 > JANNYA01. Next base: position 3,912 of record JAYVAQ010000571.1, on the reverse strand, counting down.
CTGCGCTGGCAGTTGGCAGTAACAGCGTTAAGTTAGCGGGCGGCACAATACCTGCCAACGGCAGTTGTACCATTAGTGTCAACGTCAAAGCCGCCGTCGCCGGCGATTACACCAACACCATTCCGGCATCGCCCATTGCGGGTTTCCTCAATACGCTTGAAGGCGGCGGCAATCCGGTTGCTGCCGCCGCACCGCTAGTGGTGCGCTTGGCGGCGCCGAGCCTCGCCAAAAGTTTCAGCGTAGGTACCATCGTCGCCAACAATCCGACCACGATGACATTGACGCTGACCAATCCGTCGACGACCACATCGATCACCGGGGCCGCGCTAACCGATAACTTTCCGGCGGGAATGAAAGTATTTTTGGTGCCAAATTTTAGTAACACCTGTGGCGGGACGGTTTCATCGGGCAACGTCGCGAACGATGCCTCGCTGGGCACTAGCGGCATGACTATTCCTTTTAATGCCGGCGGGACGGCCGGTTGTACGATTAGCGTACAAGTTACCAGCACCGTCACTGCGTCCTCGCCCGGCATGACCAACACCACCGGAACAGTTACTTCGACCAACGCCAATACTAGCGCTACTGCATCGGCAAATTTGATCGTCAACCCGCCACCGCTGACGTCGGCGACTATCTCGAAATCGTTCAACCCATCGAGCATCGGTAGCGGCGATACGAGCACGATCATTTTCACGATCGGCAGCGCTAATACGGACATTCTCATCAATGCAAACTTCACTGACACATTGTTGAATATGAGCGTAGCGTCTACCGCCATTGGTGGTACTTGCGCCGGCGTGATCAGCACCCCTGCGCTAACAGTCGGCGCCACAGCCTTGAACTTGACGATTCCCAACCTGGCGCCGGGTGGTTGTACGATCACGGTACAAGTTACCAGCACAAACCTTGGCGTCAATCCCAATAGTGTGAGCGGTGTTACGACTACACAAATCGGTTCGGGTACCGGTGCTGGGCCGGTCAATTTAACCGTGATGTCTAAGCCTACTATCGTTAAGGCATTTAGTCCGACGACGATCGGACCGGGTGGCACGAGCAACCTTACCTTTACGCTTGCCAATAGTAACGCGGTCGCGCTGGCGAATGCGAATTTCACCGATACCCTTACTAACATGAACATAGCTTCGACGACGATCAGCGGCACGTGTACTAGTGTTACCAACTCGCCGGGATTGGTAGTAGGGGCAACGGTGTTGAACTTAACCGTGCCAAGTTTGCCCGCGGGCGGCTGTACGGTCATAGTAGCGGTGACCAGCGCCACGCCAGGAATTTGGCCTAATACAGCAAGCGGTGTTACGACGGCGGCGACGCCGGCTGCTGGTGTATTGAGTAATACAACAATCTTAACCGTGTTGTCTCCCCCGACGGTCAGTAAAATATTTTTGACCAACCCGGTGGCGAAAGATGCGGTGAGTGTATTGAGTATCGCTATCACTAATCCTAATGGCGTCGCGATCACCGGTGCGGCATTCACCGATGCTTTTCCGACACTGCCTGACAATAGGCTGAAAATTTCTAATCCGACCAATATCGTTAATCTATTTACGACGACAAGCGTCGCGGCTGGCTGCACCGGTACGACTAGAGGCGTCGATAACTCACAAACCTTGTCATTAATAAGCGGGACGATACCGGCGAACACAACTTGCACGATTCAGGTCGGCGTAAAAAGTGACTCAAACATCACGCCCACTTACGTCAACAGTACCGGCGCGATCACTACTACGAACGCCAACGCCGGGGCGGCCGCGACGGACTCTCTGAATGTAGTGAATGGCGCGACGGTGTCAAAGGCATTCTCTCCTGGGGTTATCAATGCTGGCGCCGTGGCACAAATGACAATCACGCTTGGTACATCTGCGGGCGGATCGGGTTCCGCTAACGCAGCATTGATCGATACGTATCCAGGTGGATTAGTCAACGCACCGGGTAGCCCACTCGTATCTAATTCCTGCGGTGGTACGGTCACAGCGACGACGGGAGCGGCCTCAACGTCACTCAGCGGAGGCGCTATCCCAGCCAATGGCACTTGCGCGATAGTTGTAAATGTCACCGCTGCGACCGCAGGTTCTTACATCAATACCATTGGAGTAGGTGCGTTGACGACAAGCAGTAGCGCGCCCAACAACACTAACAACGTTGCGACATCCGACACATTGACGGTGACGGCGCCACTGGCGAGGCCGACCATCAGCAAAGTTTTTGCAGTAGAAAGCATGGTAGAAGGCGGTAAAACTCAATTGACGTTGACTTTAGGAAACAGCAACGCGAGCACGATTACGCTGAGTAGCGCGCTGATCGATACTTTACCGAGCTCACCAGGGGCGATGGTGGTTGCAACACCGAATAACTTAGGCGGCACCTGTCCCGGGGTTACGGCGACCGCCGGAAGCGGGGCGATCAGCGTGGCGAGCGGTACTAGTATTCCGCCGGGTGGCTGTACTGTCACGGTGGACATCACTGCGACTGCTGTGGGCACCTACACCAACGCTATCCCCGTAGGTGGGTTTGTAACCAGTGCCGGTAGCAACACATCCGCGGCAAGTGCCAACCTTGTCTTACCCGCACTGCCCACAATCAGCAAAGCCTTTGCACCAACCGCGATCGCGCCCGGGGGTATCAGCACACTGACATTTTCTCTGGGCAATATCAATCCCAGCGCCTTAGGTAATGCCAATTTCACCGACACCTTGAGCAACATGAGCATTGCTTCAACGACAATTGGCGGCAGTTGCGTTGGGGTGACGAATGCGCCCGCCATCACCGCCGGGGCCACGGAGTTGAATTTGACGATTCCGAATCTTCCCGCCGGTGGCTGCACTATTACCGTGGAAGTCACTGGTAGTTCACTCGGCACGTGGCCCAATACCGCCAGTGGCATCACTGCAACGGAAACACCAGTCGCGGGCGCCGCGAGTAACACGGCAAACTTGCAGATCACTAGCTTGCCACCCAACTACATCTTGGGCGTAGTGTTTGAAGACGTGAATTACGGGGGCGGGGCAGGGCGCAGTCTTGCGGGTTCCAGTGGCGTAGGCGTTCCCAGTGCGCGTGTGGAGTTGTACAACAGCTTGGGCACGTTCATCAGTGCGACCAATACCGCCCCAGACGGTAGCTACGCGTTCACCGGTCTTGCAACAGGCAACTACACCGTTCGGGTACCGAACTTTAAGGTGGCATCGACACGAGCGGGTGGCTGCTTGGCCGGGACCTGTATTCCCGTTCAGACCTTTCGCACCGACGCTTCAAGCGGTACTGCGGTGGGGGTGACCGATCGCGTTGGTGGTCAAACACCCACAAAGCTTGATGCCGCTGATGGCGCCGCAAGCTTAGGATTATTAACCACCGCTACGACCGTACCACAATCGATCACTACCGTGGCGGTAAATGCTACCGGTACCACCGGTGTGGATTTCGGATTCAACTTCAACACCATCGTCAACAAGAACCTAACGGGGCAAGGCTCGCTGCAACAGTTCATCGTCAACAGCAATGCCTTAAGTGGAGAAGCGAGTTTGGCACAAACGGGTTCGCGTATGAACAACGGCGTGCCGCAAAGTTTGCCCGCAGGCAAGGAGACTAGCATCTTTATGGTTGCCGACGCGCTCACACACCCTGGCTTAAACACCGGTTACACCAATCAACTCACCAGCGGTCGCGTATTGCTCAACTACACTACCGGCAGCCTAAATGCCGTGACCGGCCTGAATACGATCATCGACGGTACGACACAAACCTTCAACGTTGGTAATACCAATGCAGCGAGCGCTGGGACTGGTGGCAGCGTCGGAATCGACACACTCTCTCTCAGTCTGGTGCAATTACCGGAAGTGGAAATACAAGGCCGCATCGCGTTGCCCTTCGGCGTGCAATTCAATGCCACGGCAAATA
>JAYVAQ010000570.1:0-4460 GCA_043750875.1 Rhodanobacteraceae bacterium | reverse complement strand
AAATCGAAGCGTTTTCTTTGTACAAAATACCAATCGCACCGGCGGTCAATAAAAAATCATGCGCGCCCGCATCATCAGCACCTGGGCAAAAGCGGGTGTAGTAGTGCAGTACCGCCGGGATGATGCCGGCCGCGCCATTGGTAGGTGCGGTCACCACACGCCCAGCCGCAGCGTTTTCTTCGTTCACCGCCAAAGCGTATAAATTGACCCAGTCTAGAATAGTCAATGGATCGCGCAGCGCCGCCTCTGGGCGCGATGCCAGTTCGCGCAACATTTCGGGTGCGCGTCTACGTACTTTCAAGCCGCCCGGCAGCACACCTGAGGCGCGGGTGCCGCGCGCGACACAATCTTGCATCGCTTGCCAAATTTGCTGCAGATGCGTGGTGACGTAGGCATCGTCATGCCAGACGCGTTCGTTTGCACGCATAACCTGGGCAATGCTTAAATTTTCTGCCGCGCAAATAGCCAGTAATTCATCACCGGACGAAAAGGGATACGGCTGCTCGGTACGATCCGGCACGATTTTGTCTTCCGCCGCCTCGTCTTGATTAACAACAAACCCGCCACCGACCGAGTAGTAGTCACGCGTAGCCAACACGACATCGTTCGAAGCATAGGCGGTAAAGCGCATACCGTTGCTGTGATACGGTAATTTCTGGCGCTTGTTGAACGCCAAATCGTATTTTTCATCAAAGGAAATTTCGTGCGTACCCAGCACCATCAACTTTTTTTGCGCTCGAATCGCTTCCAAACGCGGCGTCATAATGTCTGGGTCAATTTTGTCTGGCCAATTACCTTCTAGGCCAAGCAAAATGGCTTTATCAGTACCATGGCCACGACCGGTATGCGCGAGCGAGCCGAATAGCTCGACACGTATGCGCACCAGCTGGCTCAGTAAATTGCGCTCCAATAACCACCGTTCGCCAAAGCGTGCCGCTGCGCGCATTGGACCTACGGTATGCGAAGACGACGGGCCTATGCCAATTTTAAAAATATCGAACACGCTAACGGCCATTGAGTAAGTACCTTGATTGAGTGCGGGAGTGGGAATTCGAGCAATCACGAGTTTCGTCATTGCGAACGCAGTGAAGCAATCTTTTCTTCATTTCGAGGCGGCTAGATCGCCACGTCGCTGCGCTCCACGCGATGACGAATCAGACGCGGTTAGCTCATTCTACGCAAGCATTGCAACAAATCCGCTATCTTTATCAGGTTAATAATCGCTGCAAGTGATGGCATGAAAATATCTGGAATACTGCTGCTCGATAAACCAGCGGGGATGAGCTCAAACGTCGCCTTGCATAAGGCGCGCGCCATGATGGGTGCAAAAAAAGCCGGGCATGCAGGTACGTTGGATCCGCTCGCTACAGGGGCACTACCGCTGGCTTTCGGCGAAGCGACCAAAACCTGCACTTATATGCTGGAAGCTGACAAAAGTTATCGTACCCGTGCGCAACTTGGGATTCGTACTGATACCGGCGACGCCGACGGAGCCATCATAGAAACACGCGCGGTACCAAAGTTTGATCGCACGCAGATCGAGCCGCTTTTAGCGCAATTTCGCGGCGCAATTTTGCAACGCCCACCGATGTATTCCGCGCTTAAACATCAGGGCAAAGCGCTGTACTTACTCGCGCGCCAGGGCATTGAAATTGAGCGCGCCGAACGTAGTGTACAAATTCACCATTTAGAGTTGATCGAGTTCGGCGAAGATTGGCTGGAGCTTGAAATTGTTTGCGGCACCGGCACTTACGTACGCTCTTTGGTGGAAGATATTGGTGAACTACTGGGCTGCGGCGCCCATGTTAGCGAGCTGCGCCGGCTTTGGGTTGTGCCGTTTGAAGGCATGCAAATGCATACGTTGGACGAGCTTGGGAGCTTGAGCAAACCCGAACGGCGCGAGCTGTTAGCGGCAAGTGACGCGGGCATCGTGCACTTACCCATTGTGATGATCAACGAAGCGCAAACCGCACGCTATATGCAGGCACAACGTTTTCAAGTCGATGCGCCACCTGGTTTGTGTCGTGTTTATGGCGAGTCTGCTGGCCTACTCGCAATCGGGGAAGTGTTTGAGGACCGCCGCTTGGGTGTGGTGCGCATGATGGCGGAGGTGGTGCAAATACCAAATCCGGAGCGTCGTGCTACGGAAAAGGCGTTAGCAGAAGAGCGCAAGCATCAGTAACAAACTGGGTAAGCTGAATAATTTCAAACGCAAATGCGGAAATTGTTGCGACGCAACAAAATTGGGTTTATGCTGCACCGCAACAAGACTCGAAAAGCGCCGATGCAGAAGGCGGCTTAGAAGACTTGTAAGTTGTCCAAATCTTTCTTCCCCAGTCTTTTACCCGCAGTCTTTTAGGAGCTTCCCCATGTTCGAGCAAATGAGCAGCCAAATCCTTTCCTTCAGCAAGCAATTCGCTGAATCCGTAGTCAAAGCCAACACCGTTGCTGTTGATCACTTTGAAAAAATCATTGACGTGCAACTCAAGGGTTTTGAAGATCGTATGACCACGATGGCAGAATTGGTTGAGAACGCAGCGATCGTCAAAAGCCCAGAAGAATTCCGCGTTTTTTTGCCGAAAAGCATTTCAGTGATCAAAACCGTTGCTGAGAAAAATGTTGCACTGAGCCAAGAAATTGCCGGCATCACCACCCGCAGCACCGAGACCTTGGTCAACTTGGTCAAAGGCCAGTTTGATGTTGCTAACGACAGCATCGTCAAAGCGACAAAAGTTGCAAACAAGAAGTAGTAGTTAGCGGCACCAGTAACACTGGCTTGCAAACTTGGACGCGCAGAAGACGTGTCGGGTGAACACTTTTGAACCGCAGCTTGGGCAACCAGCTGCGGTTTTTTATGTTTGGCAGAACATTTGGCATACAGCACCCAGCGCCTAGAACGATTATGCTTCGCCCCAAATTATCCAGGTGAACTTCTTATGTCAAAACGCTCCATTCCTGTGTCCACTCTTTCAATCGCGATTGCGTTGAGCTGCATCGTTACCGCACAAGCCTACGCCGTTGAGGGCATGTGGCAACCAACGCAACTGCAAGAATTAGCAGCAGATGTGCGCGCCAAGGGGCTCGAACTAGATCCGAAAAAACTCGGGAATTTAGATGCCTTCCCGCTCAACGCTGTTGTGGGACTGGGCGGATGCTCAGCCTCTTTCGTCAGCCCGATGGGCCTCGTCGTTACCAACCACCACTGCGCCTACGGCACGATTCAATTCAACAGTAAACCGGAGCGCAATTTGCTGAAAGACGGCTTTTTGGCAAAAACGATTGGAGAAGAATTGCAAGGTGAACCGACTTCGCGCATTTACGTTACCGAGTCAATCACTGATGTCAGCGCACAAATGCGCAAAAACTTGCCCGCAAACGGGCGCAAAGTCTTTGACGTTATTGACGCGCGGCAAAAGTCACTGGTTTCCAGCTGTGAAAAAGGCGGTGGCTATCGCTGTGATGTCTATGTATTTCACGGTGGTGCTAAGTATTCCTTAGTCAAACAAATGGAAATTCGCGACGTGCGCTTGGTCTACAACCCGGCCGAAGCGATTGGCAAATTTGGTGGTGATACCGATAACTGGATTTGGCCGCGCCACACAGCTGATTTTAGTTTCATCCGGGCCTATGTCGGTGCCGACGGCAAGCCCGCTGATTACAACACCAGCAATGTGCCTTACCGCCCGAAATCCTATTTGAAAGTGTCAGCAAATGGCGTATCGGCGCGAGATTTTGTCATGATCGCGGGCTACCCAGGACGCACGAACCGCTATCGTTTGGCGGAGGAGTCGGGCGATGCCGAAAGTTTCACCTATCCAACGATGATCGGACGCTATGAAAAAGTGCTGTCGATCATCGCGGCTCAAACCCTAGATCGCCCGGACGCGGCAATTAAATACGCGGCGACTGTTGCCAGCCTAAACAATGTTTTGAAAAACTTTGAAGGCAACCGTGATGGCTTTACGAAATTGCGCGTAGTCGCGCAAAAGTCCGCTGAGGAGCAGGCCATCGTCGCTTGGGTCAAGAAAAATGCGCCCTCGGGCGCGCAAGGCTATGACGGTTTGCGCGACTTACTAAAGGATGCGCGTGCCGTGCGCAATCGGGATCAAATTCTTGGGCTCATGAATCAAAGCGGTTTGTATACGGCTGCACGTGATCTTTACCGACACAGCATCGAGCGTGAAAAGCCTGATGCCAATCGCGAATATGGCTTCCAGGAACGCGATGAAATTCGCATCGAAGGTAAATTGCGCACGCTTGAAAAGCGTTGGAATGCCAAAGTTGATCGCGCACTGACAGAATATTTATGGACCAGTTATGCCGCTTTACCACCGTCAGAACATCTTAAAGAACTGGATGCTTGGCTCGGTGACCCGAAGCTACTTTCGGCGAAATTGGACGCGCTATTTGCCGAAACGAAACTAGGCAACACTGATGAACGCATTCGATTACTAAAGGCT
>JAYVAQ010000569.1:0-12989 GCA_043750875.1 Rhodanobacteraceae bacterium | reverse complement strand
CCATTGGCTTAAACCGAGCAAACAAGAGTCCAAGGGCTGAAAGCCCACTTCATCATTAGCACCGTAGTGGGCTTCGCCCAACTTTTACCGATGAGACTTGCACAGCGTCATCCCGGCTGCGCTGAGGATCCATGAGACCTGCGAATCGGGATTTCCAAGCTTGCAGTAACGCTAATTTGCGTTTTTTAGCATTCCCGATCCATGGACCCCGGCGTGCGCCGGGGTGACAGTTTTGTTGACTTCGCAAGGTGTGCGGCTTTGAAGTTTCTTTAAAGATCGATTGCCTGACAAATCTCGCCAACACGATCGTCCAGCGACTATTGGGCAAGTTACACTTAGTGGCGTCCGTCAACGCGGGCATTGTGGAGCTCCGCAATGTATTTTTTCTGAGATAAATATGACTAAACCACTTCAACGACTGATGATTTTCGGTGCGCTGCTGCTGAGTGCGTTACCGACATTTGCGGTGGAATCTAAACTGGACGCAGTATTGCTCGACGCCACCAAAATGAGCAGCACCGAGCGCGCGCAAATCAAAGCAAACCGAGCAGGATGGTGGCTAGGTCTTGATACCAAAATATTAGTCGCAGCACCGGCTAAAACTATCCGAAACCTAAGCACGCGCTTTCCAGTGCTTGCGCGTTTTCAGGGCGTTACCGCAGAATCATTTTCACTGCAGTCCATGGCCTGTGACGAGCGCGATGCCAAGCTGCATTTGCCAGCGATTACCAAAGTCGGGCGTGGCAATTTGGTGCGTATGCCGATCAACTTTTTAGGCTTTCGCAACGTCAGCGGGTTGGTTGCCATTACGCCCGGTTTAGAAGTGCTTGGCGCACGTCAAAATGCGCGTAGCAAAGCGCTCAATCCGGCGTTTCAACCCTTGCTCGCGCGCATTAACCCTAGCCGCTGGTTTAGTGCGTTGAGTACGCTGGCAAGCTGGAAACGCAATAGCTACAGCAGCGAAATTGATCTTGCGCGGGATTGGCTAGCGGGCGAATTTGGGGCATTGGGTTTGACGGTCAGCACGCCGAGCTTCACCGTCTCAGGCGGCACGCAGATCGAAAACGTTGTCGGTACTTTGACCGGCACCACGCTACCAGACGAATGGATCGTCGTGGGCGCGCACTATGATTCGAGAAATACGTCGGTGAGCAATACCACCAACCCATCGCCAGGCGCAGAAGACAATGCATCCGGATGTGCGGCGGTACTTAAACTGGCGCGCGTAATGGCCGATCTCAGGCCAAAACGCACAATCAAATTTGTCTGTTTTGGTGGCGAGGAACAAAATCTAATCGGCAGCGAAGCCTATGCCGCAAGTTTAGCTAGCAGCGGTGAGCTGGGCAAAATTAAACTTGCGGTGATCATGGACATGATTGGCTATTCCAGCACCAGCGCTGTAGATGTGTTACTGGAAACCTCAAGCGCGCTAGCTGCGGTGCTGCCGCAATTTCAACAAGCCGCCGCCGACTATTCCCCAGGCATGACCGTCAGCACCAGCTTGGCACCGTTTGGCTCCGATCACATGCCTTTTATCAATCGCGCAGTGCCTACGTTGCTATTGATCGAAAACGAGTGGGATAGCTATCCGCATTATCATAAAACCACCGATACGCCTGCGAATGTGACCAACGCCCTGCTGCAAGGGCCAGCGATTATGCGGATGGAACTGGCGGTGATCGCGGCGCGTGCTGAAGTTGAGTTGCCGCTGACCGTGGACGGATTCGAGTAGGGGCGCGCTTAAGTTGAACCTTCGATACTAAAAGCACTCGCACAAGCAAAATTGAATTCTTACTATCGCGGCGTCTTGCTTTCGTACGCTTTTTTCAAAATCGTCGCGTGGCCGGCAATACATTTACCTCAAACATTTCCTTTTATGGCAAGTAATCGATGCGAACCCTCCTGCTTACCACAGCGCTACTAGGCGCTACCTTTTACAGCCACGCCGATACCCGGATTTTGCGTTTCCCCGATATTTCGGCCAGCCAGGTGGTTTTTGTTTATGGTGGTGACATCTATAGCGCAGCCAGAACGGGCGGCGCCGCGCTGCGATTAACCAGCCATGCGGGTATGGAGCTATTCCCAAAATTTTCGCCTGATGGTCGTCAAATCGCATTTTCGGCGGAATACTCCGGCACCCGCCAAGTGTATGTCATGCCAAGCGACGGCTCGGCGGCGCCGACGCAACTGACTTGGTACAACGATGTCGGCGCCATGCCTCCGCGTGGCGGCTTCGATTACCGCGTGCTGGATTGGACGCCGGAAGGCAAAAATATCCTAGTGCGCATGAATCGCCTGGGTTTTGATGAGCGCGCCGGGCGGCCGTATTTGGTGCCCGTCGCGGGCGGGGATGAAGTCGCGCTCAGCGTGCCAGAAACCGGCGGTGGCATGCTTTCCCCGGATGGCGAGAAATTTGTCTACACCCCAATTGATCGGGAATTTCGCACCTGGAAACGTACTCGTGGCGGCCGGGCGCAGGACGTGTGGGTGTATGACTTAGTAAAAAACACCAGTCTGCGCTTAACCGAAGATCGCGGCACCGACAACCAACCGTTGTGGCTAGGGAATGCGATCTATTTCACCTCGGATCGCAATTACACGCTCAATCTGTTTCAAGTATCGCCAGGCGGTGGCGTGGCTAAGCAAATCACTCAATTCCAAGACTTTGATGTGCTTTGGCCAAGCGCAGGAAGCGACGCCATCGTTTTTGAAAACGGCGGCTGGCTCTATACGTTGCAAGCGGGCGCAACGGAGCCGAAAAAACTCAACATCAGCATTACCGGCGACAAGCCCGGCACCTTGCCGGTGTTGAAAAACGTTGCTGGGCAAATTGAATCCAGCGATGTTTCATCTGCCGGTGAGCGCGTTATTTTTTCAGCGCGGGGTGAGCTATTTTCGGTGCCGCGCAAAGACGGTGTGATTAGAAATCTAAGCAACACCGCTGGCGCACGCGAGATGTCCGTCGCAATCTCGCCTGATGGCAAAACTCTGGCGTATTTATCCGATGCTACCGGCGAGTACGAACTCTACGTGCGGCCGGTAAGCGCGGGCAAAGCAACGCAACTTACCCGAGGTGGAAAATCCTGGCGGCTAAGCCCCGTATGGGCGCCAGATAGTAAAGCTTTATTGATCAGCGACAGCGAAAACCGTTTGTTTTTGACCACGCTGGATGGCAACTCGTCACTAGTTGATCAATCCACGCGCAACCGCGCGATTTCCGAATACGTCTTTTCGCCCGACTCAAAGCACGTCGCTTACGTCAAGGCAAACGCCACCAGCATGAGCGAAATCTGGTGGTTTAACCGCAGCACAGCGGCAAAACAGCGCGTGTTAGGTGGGCAATTTGATGCGGCCACGCCGTGCTTTGATCCCGCCGGGCGCTATCTATATTTCACCAGTAATCGCGATCATAACTTGAGTTACAGTAGTTATGAATTTAACTATTTGTACAATAATGCTGGACGAATTTTTGCAGCGCGATTAAATAATGACGTGGTGCCACTCATGCCGCAAAAGAGTGACGAAATTGGCGTTGTTGAGGCAAAAGCTGAGCCATCTAAAGAGACGGCAAAGCCGGTTGAACAAATCGCTGCGCTTAAGGTTGATTTGGACGGTATGCAAAACCGCGTCGAGATGCTAACGATTCCGGGTGGCACTTACCCTGGGCTAGCGGCGTCGGTGAACGGAGTTTATTTCGTTGAACAAAGTAGCCGTGGGTCCGCGGATCTGAAGTACTTCGAACTGGCGGGCGCCAAAATTGACACCGTTGCCGCAGGCGTTAGCAGCTTTAGAATCAGCGCAAACGCAAGCACGCTGTTGCTCAATGTCAACGGCAGCTGGGTCGTCAGCGATGCCAAGCCTGGTGTAGATATCAGCAAAACTTTGGATATAAGCAACCTGAACTTGCGCATTGATCCTAAAATCGAATGGCAGCAAATGTATGTGGACGCCTGGCGCATTTTGCGCGAGTGGTTTTACGACCCGGGTATGCATGGCAATGACTGGGATGCCATTCGAGCGAAGTATCAGCCGCTGTTGGCTAGCGCTAGTCATCGCAGTGATTTGGACTATGTTCTAAGTGAAATCGCGGGCGAACTCAATGCCGGCCATATTTACGTGGATCGCGGTGATGAGCCGCGTGTGGAGCGCAAAGAAAGCGGCTTGTTAGGCGCGGAATTTACCCGCACCAGCGCTGGCTATAGCGTCAGCAAAATATTTCCTGGGCAAAACTGGAGCGAAGAATTTCGCTCGCCGTTCTTGGATGCGGGTGTCGATATTCAGCTGGGTGACGTTATTACCGCAATCAATGGCAGAAGCGCGGCTGAGGTTAAAAACTTCTATCAGCTCTTGGAAGGTACGGGCGGGCGTGGCGTTGAAATCGAGCGCGAACGCAATGGCAGCAGCAAGCGCGTACAGGTCAAAACCATCGTTGCGGAAACTAACCTGCGCTATTTGGACTGGATCCAAACACGCAGCGCGCTGGTGGCAAAACTATCGGGCGGCCGCATTGGCTATCTGCATTTGCCCAATACCGCCATCGAAGGCAACCGCGAGTTGTTTAAGCAGTTGCCCAGCCAAACGGACAAAGAGGCACTGATAATTGATGATCGCTACAACGGCGGTGGTTTCATTCCGGACCGCATGATCGAAATTTTGGCGCGTAAACCTTTGAACTACTGGAAGCGTCGGGGGCTTGAGCCAGAAGCGACACCGCTGTTGAGCCACAACGGGCCAAAAGCGATGCTGATCAATGGCTTAAGCAGTTCCGGCGGTGATGCCTTACCGTATTATTTTAGAAAGCTGGGGCTTGGAGTTTTAATCGGCACACGCACCTGGGGTGGCTTAATCGGCATCAGCGGCAATCCAGGTTTGGCCGATGGCGGCACCATGTCTGCCTCAACCTTTAGAATTTTGAGCACGGACAATAAATGGGTCGTCGAAAATGAGGGCGTAGTGCCGGATATCGAGGTGCTGGATCGCCCCGAATTGATCGCTGCGGGCGCAGATCCAAGCATTGAGCGTGCCGTTGCCGAGCTGCTGAAAACTTTGGACGCGACGCCTAAAGCGCCGGTGCTAGCGCCGCCTGCACCGGTGGATTTTGGCCGTCCAAATAGCCAATAACAGCCGATGCCGCGCTATGTTTTGTTGTTAGGTTCAAACCAAGATGCGGACGCGGCACTGGCACGTGCAACCAGCTTGATTGAGCGCAATTATGGAATTTTGCGTCTCGGCGAGGTTTTACCCTCGCCAGATCGCGAAGCGAATGATTGCCAGCGGCCACCGTATTTAAATTGCGCGTTGGAGATCGCATCGCCGCTCGGCGCGCCAGAATTAAAGCTGGCGATGCGCGACATAGAGGCAGCATGTGGCCGTATTCGGCCCGCGCCCACGTCTGGTTTGTGTGCGATGGATATCGACATCGCGCTGGTGTTCGCGGCGGGTGCGTGGCAGGTCAATGATGAGAAGGCCGTCACGCCCGATTACGCACAACAGGCCTTGTCTTTGTGGTTGCAGCCCCTATGTATTCATGCGCATTCAACAGCGAGCAGTCTAGTTTAGCGGCTGCCACATTTCTTAAAACCTTCTCTTCAGGAGCATCCAATGTTGCGTTCCATCCTACTCGCGCTCAGCGCGAGCACCCTTGCCACCGCAGCACCAATGACCTATCAGATCGATGTTGCGCACACGCAAACCTATTTCACCGTCAATCATCTGGGTTTCTCCAATTCCACCGGAGCGGTGCGCGTCAAAGAAGGCGTGCTGACTTTCGATGACGCCGATTGGACAAAAAGCAAAGTCGACGTAACTTTAGATATTGCTTCGCTGCAATTTGGTGACAAAACCTGGAATGAGCACATGAGTGCGCCGAAATTTTTCAACGTCGCGAAATTCCCGACCGCGCACTTTGTTTCAACCAAAGTGGAAAAGCTCAGCGATACCACCGGCAAGGTTACCGGCACATTGACCTTACTGGGCGTGGCCAAGCCAGTCACGTTGATGTTGACCAAAAACAAAGTCGATAAAAATCCGATGAGCAACAAGCCGTATGCTGGTTTTTCTGCAACCGGCACGCTGAAACGCACCGATTGGGGCATGAGTGAATATGTGCCTAATATTGCCGACAGTGTATCGATTCGCATTGAGTTAGAAGCGGCTGGCAAATAAGTTAACTACATATTGATCTGCCAAGCCAATGTTTGAAATTTTCGCTAAGAGAGCCGTTCGCCCTGAGCTTGTCGAAGGGCAGCGCCACGCAATTACTGACGAAGCCCGGGCTTGAACGCAATGCCGCACTATAAATCAGGCGCGAAATGGCTGCATTGGCTGATCGCGTTTATGGTTATTGGGCTGCTGGGCGTTGGGCTCTACATGACCGATATGCGCGTCTCGCCGCAGAAAATTAAGCTGTATATGACCCACAAGTCGGTTGGTTTGACGGTGCTCATGTTGATGCTGCTGCGCGTCGCGTATCGATTAAAAAACCCGCCCCCCGAGTTGCCGGAGGGCATTCCCGGCTGGCAGAAGGCGGCTTCGCACATCAGCCATGGTTTACTTTATTTGTTGCTGTTGGCGATGCCGATTTCGGGTTGGTTGATGAATGGTGCCAGTGGCTTTCCGATGAAATATTTTGGCCTGGTGCGCGTGCCCGATTTGCTGGTGCGCAATCAGGAAAACCTGGCGCTGTTTAAAGCCGCGCATTTTTATATTGCGTGGACGCTGGTGGCGGTGATCGCCGTGCATGTGCTGGCAGCGCTGAAGCATCATTTTATTGACCGCGATAACGTGTTACGCCGCATGCTGCCGAGTTTTAGCGCAGCAAACTCAAACGAAGTTGGAAAATAAATGTGGAAATGCCAATGAAATCCAAGCTGACATTCGTACTAGCGCCACTGGCGTTTTTTGCCGCGCAAGCAGGGGCGGCAGATTTCGTATTTGATCAAACGGCAAGCCAGCTCACGTTTGCGGGCAGCTACGATGGCGAGACTATCGCCGGTAAGTTCGAGAAATTTTCCGGCACGCTCAAGCTTGATTTTGCCCAAGCGAAAGACGCCAGCTTTGATGTGTCGATCGCAGTTGCTAGCTTAAACACGGATTATCAAGAGCGGGACGACACCTTGCGCGGTGAGGGTTGGTTTGAGGCTGATAAATTTCCGACCGCACGTTTTGTCAGCGCCGGTGCCTGCACCTTGGCTGCGGCGAAGCTCAGCTGCCCGGGCACGTTTACACTGCGTGGCGTCAGTAAAACGTTGGCGTTAGTGGTTCAGATCGATGCAAAAACGCAAACCTTGCTGGGCAGTGCGAACGTCAATCGTCGTGACTTTGGTGTCGGCAGCGGTGACTGGGACGAAGCGGGCGTGATTGGTGATGCGGTGAAAGTTGAATTTCGCCTGGGTGGTTTGAAGGCGAAGTAGCTTTTGGTAATAGCAACGGTGCATCTGGACGAGAAGTGTAAAAACGGTATCCGCGCCCGCCTCTTTTGCTAAACAGTGAAGGGCTGCTATGACTCTTGGCAGACTCCGCCGAGTCAAAATCATCCGAAACTTCACAACTGTTTAGACGTTTGGGTGTTTCTATGCTGCGTAAGTCTCTGAAGTGGTTGCTCTGGCTTTTTTTGGCGACGCTGCTGCTGGCGTCGGTATTTTTGATTCACCTGATTTACTTCAAACCCGCCAAAATTAATTGGTTTTACGAGCGCGTGTTTGCCGAATACGTGTTGGATGATCCAGAAATGTTGACTCAGCTTGGCATGCTGCGCGGCTTGGGTTTAACCTATTACGAGGACGATTTGTCAGATTCCTCACCTGCGCGTGAGCTGGCGATGCGTACCAAACTCAAGCGTGATTTAACAACCCTGCGTTCTTACAATCGCGCCAGCTTAAAGCCTGATGAGCAGCTCAGCTTTGATATCTTGGAGTATTTTCTAGATGTCCAGGATCGTGGTGACCGCTACAGCGAGCACAACTATCCGGTCAACCAGCTATTTGGCGTGCAAAACGGCTTTCCGCGTTTTATGAATGAGTCGCACGTGGTTAAAACCGCTGGCGACGGTGAAAACTTTGTCAGCAGATTAAGCAAAGTCGACGTCAAGTTTGCCGGGGTGCTGCAAGGGCTAAAGCTGCGCGAAGCGAAAGGTATCGTGCCACCAAAATTTGTGTTGGAGAAAGTGCTGAGCGAAATGCGCAGTTTTATTGGCGTGCCAGCCAAAGAAAACACGCTGTATGTGGAATTCGATAAAAAGCTAACTGAACTAAGCAGCATCGATAGCGTAGAAAAAACCAAACTGTTGGCGTCTGCGGCGGCGGTGATCGACAGCAAAGTCTATCCCGCCTATGCCAGCTTTATTCGCTACTACGAAGAATTGCTGCCGCAAAGTAAGGGTAACTACGGGGTTTGGGCGCTGCCCGATGGTGATGCCTACTATGACTATGAAATCGAGGCCAACACCACCACCAAGATGAGCGCCGATCAAGTGCATCAAATTGGCCTAGATGAAGTAGCGCGCATTGAAATTGAGATGGATCAAATCCTCACTGGCGCAGGATTTTCCGTCGGAAGTTTAGCCGAGCGCATGCAAACGCTTTCCGCCGATGCCAGCCAGCTACAGCCCAACACGGAAGCCGGAAAAAAGGTCTTGTTGAAGCAATATCAGGACATTATTGATGAAATCAGCGCTGGCCTTGATCCTTATTTTGACGTGCGGCCGGTAGCGAAAATTGAGGTTCGACGCGTGCCAGCGTTTGCTGAAAAAACCGCGCCCGGCGCTTACTACAATGGCCCGGCGATGGACGGATCACGCCCGGGCGTGTTCTACGCGAACCTGCGCGATAGTGCTGAAACGCCGCGCTTTGGCATGCGTACGCTGGCCTATCATGAAGGCGTTCCGGGGCATCACTTCCAAATTGCGATCATGCAAGAGTTAAAAGGCGTGCCCACTTTCAGGCGCATTTTGCCGTTCACCGCTTACAACGAAGGGTGGGCGCTTTACACCGAGCAACTGGCCTGGGAAATTGGCTTTCAAAAAGATCCGCTCGATAATTTGGGCCGCTTACAAGCGGAAATGTTTCGCGCCGTGCGCTTGGTGGTGGATACCGGGCTGCACCGCAAACGCTGGACGCGCGAACAGGCTATTGACTACATGGTTGCCAAAACCGGCATGGCGCAGACCGAAGTTATCAGTGAAATTGAGCGCTATATGGTCAATCCAGGCCAAGCGCTTGCTTATAAAGTCGGCATGTTGAAAATTCTAGAGCTGCGTGAAAAGGCAAAACGCGAGCTTGGTGCTAAGTTTGATATTCGGCAGTTTCATAACGAAATGCTAACGCACGGCGCCATGCCATTGACGATCATGGAACAGGTTATTGATCGCTATATTGCCAAAGTGAAGGGCTAGGACTAGTACGGGCGCATCTGAGTCACCACAACAAAGATTGTCTAGCTAAGGCTGCCCAATCAATGCAGCTGGCGCGCCTGGATCATCTCGCTCGCCGCGCTGCCGTCCACTTCATCCCAATATTGCCGAACTTCCGCCAATACGGACGGCAATTGCTGCATCAAAGTTTCGCGCTCGGCATCACTCAACGGCACGATGTTGATATCTTTAATCTCGGAAAATACACCATCGTCCACGCCAAGAGCCACGATCGGGCTGAGCAAAGCAATTAGGCCATCATCCGCCTGCATTTGCGCTTCCCAAAGATCAGACAATAAATCCACGCCTAGGCTAAAGCCTTCGCACCAGCCTCCTGCATCGACGTGGTGCTCGCCTGCTTCGTCGATTACCTCAGAAAAAATCGCATCGAAGGCATAGTGTTCAATGCCGTAATCCACCGCGCGCTTTAGCCGCACCAACAGTTCAATCAATCGTTCGGCCGCTTCTGGGTCGTCGACCATAGGCTTTTCACCCAAAATCACCGGCATCCATTTCTGCGCCGCAACTTCTTTTGGCCCGACGCTCAGCGCGGCAAGCAAGCCTTGCGCGGCATCTAAGCGCAACGCATCTTCATTCAGCAGGCTGGAAAGCAGCTCGTCGAGTTCGGCGATGTCGTGCTCATCCAAAATATGACTTTGAGCATCGATCACAAGGCTAAGCCTACTTTTTCCGCAGCAAGACTGAGCCACACCGGCGCGTGGTCGCTAGGGCTGGCTTGTTCACGCGGAGTCTTGTCAATGCCAACGGCCTGGATCCGGGTTTTTAATGCATCAGAAACCAGCGCCAAATCAATACGCAGCCCAAGATTGCGCACAAATGCGGCTTGTCGGTAATCCCACCACGAGTAGGCTTGGGTATTGGGCTGAAGCAGACGATAGCTGTCATGCAAACCTAAGCCACACAGGCCCGCAAGCGCTTCACGCTCAGGCGGTGAGCAGTGAATTTGCCCGCCCCAGGCAATGGGGTCATAAACATCTAAATCGCCGGGCGCGATATTGAAATCGCCCAGTAAAACAAGTTGTGGATGTTGCGTTAGCTCCACTTCAATTAGGCGCGTCAATGCCGCCAACCAGCGCAACTTGAATTGATACTTTTCACTGTCTAAAGATTGGCCATTCACCACATACACGTTGATCACCCGTACGCCGCGAATCGTTGCCGCGATCACACGGCGTTGATCCGAGGCGTTCAACACCTCGCCGAAGTCAGTGCGTACATCGTTTAGCCCACGTCGACTCAAGATCGCAACACCGTTGTAGCTTTTTTGGCCGATGTAGGCGGCCTCATAGCCCAAATCCTCCAGCGCTTGCACCGGAAATTTGTGATCTTCCATTTTCGTTTCTTGCAGACACAATACATCAGGCGCTGCTGTTTGCAGCCAGTCCGCCAAGTGCGCCATGCGCACATTGAGCGAGTTTACGTTCCAAGAGGCGATTTTCATCGTACAAATATATCCCAACATTGAGTTCGTGTGCTTAGCGGATGTGTTCGTCACCGCACGGAAGCCCAGTCTGCAGGGAAATACTCTAAACGCTCACCATAATTTAGGAGCGTGTCATGTTAGGAACCATTCTATTGGTTGTATTGATTTTGTTATTGGTTGGCGCTATTCCAAGCTGGTCACACAGTAAAAGCTGGGGGTATGGGCCCAGTGGTGGCTTAGGGATAATCGTGATTATCATTATCGCGTTGATGTTGACTGGCCGGATGTGAAACGCAGTGCGCGCGTGCAAAAGCGCGCGAAACACACAAGTCTTGCCTCTCAGTTTGGTCGAGGCAAGACATTGAAACTGCTGATACTTGCAGCGCTAGCTACTGTGATTGTCGTGGGACTGGCGAATTGTGGTGAGGTAGCAACATTAAGCGTGCGGGACGGTTCGGGCAGCGCACCGAGTTTGCCCGAACCAAATCTCACGCTCATCCCAACTGTCAACATTGCCCCCGCCGTGGGTTGGCCCGAGGGCAGGTTGCCGGTGTCGCCCGCAGGCACTGGGGTTAACGCATTCGCACGCGGGCTTGATCACCCGCGCTGGCTGTACGTATTACCTAATGGTGACGTTCTATTGGCAGAGACCAATGCCCCGGCTAAACCTGAGGACGGCAAAGGCATCAAAGGTTGGTTTATGAAGCGCACGATGAAAAAAGCGGGCGCGGCCACACCAAGCGCGAATCGCATTACGCTGCTACGCGATACCGACGCGGATGGCGTGGCTGATTTCCGTAGCGTGCTGTTGTCGGGGCTGAATTCGCCTTTTGGGATGGCGTTAGTCAAACACGGTGCATCGGGGGACGCTACTTTGTATGTAGCCAACACTGATGCGGTGGTGAGTTTCCCCTACGTCGAGGGCCAAACACAGATCACCTCGGTTGCAAAACTGCTGGTCGCGCTGCCGGGCGGGCCAATCAATCATCACTGGACAAAAAATTTAATTGCAAGTGCGGACGGCAGCAAACTGTATGTCACGGTGGGATCTAACAGCAACATCGCCGAGCGTGGCATGGCGGTCGAAACTGGGCGTGCCGCCATTTGGCAAGTCGATACTCAAACCGGTGCGCATCGAATTTTCGCCTCGGGCTTAAGAAATCCGGTTGGTATGGCGTGGGTGAACGTAGCTGATTCGCAGAATTCCGCTGTGCTATGGACGGTTGTCAACGAACGTGATGAGCTCGGCAGTGATTTGGTTCCTGACTATCTGACCTCGGTCCGCGATGGGGCATTCTACGGCTGGCCTTACAGTTATTACGGCACCCATGTTGACGTTCGCGTTGCGCCGCAGCGGCCAGATTTAGTAGCGAAAGCGCGGGTGCCAGACTATGCACTCGGCCCCCACACCGCGTGCTTAGGCTTGGTCAACGCGACGGGAAATTCGCTGCCAGCGGTTTTCGCAAGTGGCGTTTTTGTGGGTCAACACGGCTCCTGGAATCGCCAACCGCACAGTGGCTACAAGGTTATATTTGTGCCGTTCGCAAATGCCCAGCCATCGGGTGCAACGGTGGATGTACTCACTGGCTTTTTAAGTGCCGACGGCAAAGCGTATGGCCGCCCAGTCGGTGTAGCGCTTGATCAACAAGGCGCGTTACTAGTAGCGGACGACGTCGGCAACGTTATCTGGCGGGTTCACTCAAACGGTGCGAAAAAATAGTTAGGTAAATAAATAACAATTCATTGAGAGTAACCAATGCGCGTACACCATTTGAGCTTTTACATCGCGTTATGCCTAATCATTCTGAGTGGCTGCGCTAGCCTGCCGCGCATCGTGCCGGATTTATCGAGCCATGCGCGTCCGCCGGTGCAGCTTGAAGGTGCGCGCGGGCCGTTAACGGCGGCGCAAAGTAAGCTGATCCTGCAACGCTTGCAGACTGCGGCGTCAAACTCATCGAGTGGGCTTAGCAATAATATTTTCACGCGCCACTTGGCCTTGGAAGAAGCCATCGTGGGCAGCCCACTGACTGTTGGTAACGACGTGGTGCTGCTGCAAGATGGGCCGGCAACCTATGCCGCAATGTTAAGCGCGATCGCCGCAGCGAAAGATCATATTAATATGGAAACTTACATCTT
>JAYVAQ010000568.1:0-2406 GCA_043750875.1 Rhodanobacteraceae bacterium | reverse complement strand
GCCGGTTTGCCGGATTCACTAGCCGACATCTTCAAGCGGTTTTGGTGGCTGCGCTCGACTGGTACATCGACAAGCCCACCGGAAACCGGCAAACCTTGCACGATCGCCTCGTATTCGCGGCCGACTTCGCGCTCCGCTAGGGCTTGCACAAGCGCGGTGTGGGCGGGCAGGGTGCGCGCGATTACCAAACAGCCGGTGGTGTCTTTATCCAAGCGGTGCACAATCCCAGCGCGCGGCAGCGTTCTGAGGCTGGGGTCAAAATGCAGCAGCGCATTGACCAAAGTTTTATCGGCATTACCTGCACCGGGGTGTACTACTAGGCCGGCCGGCTTGTTGATAATGATCAAAGTGTCATCTTGATACAAAATGTCTAGCGCAATTTCCTGAGCAATATCAGCGCTTTGCACCGGCAATTCGGCATCAAGCAGCAATTTTTCGCCACCCGCCACGCCATCTCTAGGGCGCGCGGTTTTGCCATTGACGGTCAGCTCGCCCGATTTAATCCATTCGGAGAGCTTGGCACGGGAATATTCGGTAAATAGTGCGGCTGCGGCTTGATCGAGCCGGTTTCCGGCAAGCGAGAGTGGGATGACGGCTTGAATTTGCGGCATAGATTCGATGTTTTCGGCGGGTGTGGCGGGATGCAACGGCAACTATGCGCCGATTAACACTTGCTCGGCTATGATCGCCGGCTAATTCAAAGTACTTGGAAGCTGATCGTGAGTCTAGGAAGCTTAAATATTCGTACGCCCCTCGTTGTGGTGATCCTCAGCCTTGCGATCTTAAGCCTTAGTGCTTGTGGCGCGTTTCGCACGCATGAGGAAGAGCTCGAAGTCGCCACAGTAGAGCGCACCTATGAAATCTGCAAGGAAGCGATTGAGGCCGGCAATTATGATCGGGCAACGCGGGATTTCAAACGCTTAATTGGTCGATTCCCGTTTGGCAGCTACACCGAATTGGCGCAGTTGGATCTGGCATTTGCACAAAGCAAGCTCGGCGATTCCGATGAAGCGTTGGCCACGGTGAACCGCTTTATCAAGACTTACCCAACGCATCAGCACGCGGATTATGCCTATTACTTGCGCGGCCTAATTAACGTCGAGCGGCAAAACTCGCTCGTTGACCGCATCGTGCCGGGGGATCGCTCTACACACGATCAAGTCACCAATAAGCAGGCTTTTTTGGATTTCGCCGAAATGCTTAAGCGTTTCCCTGATTCCAAATACGCCCCTGATGCACGTGCACGCATGGTCGTTTTGCGCGGAATATTGGCGGACTCCGAGTTGAAAATTGCGCAATATTATTTGCGTCGTGGTGCCTATGTCGGTGCGATCAACCGCGCTAAATTAGTGGTGGAAAGTTATCAACATAGCGAACAATCTTTGGATGCGTTGGCGGTCATGATTGATGCTTACCGGGCGCTCGGCCAGGACAAATTGGCGATTGATTCAGAAGCTGTGCTGAAACTCAACGCGCCACAGCATGAGCATTTTACCGGTGTGAGTAGCAAAAACGGCCGATGGTGGTTGTTGGGCTATTGACCCAAGCGGGTGATCCTCAGTGTTTTGATTGCTGTGCTTGCCGTGGTAATTGTCACCACGGTTTTACTGCACAAATTTGTTGCACCGCCCGGCGCCCGAACCGTGATTGTTTTTGACGCCGGCCGTGCCCGCGTTAAACGCGGCAATGTTGCGGCACAAACGCTGCGATTTGTTGAAGACGTGTTGCGGCAATCGCGCGTGAAAAGTGCCAGCGTTGGCATTTTGCCGAATGGCTCGCTTTGGTTTTCGCCGTCTACGCCTGCAGATGTGTATCAGCAGTTGCGCAATATTTTGATGCCTTGAAAGTTGTATTGAGTCTGGTTACAAATCTTCAACTAAAGCATGACCTCATGCATACGCCATCAAACTGAAACATCATTAGACTCCGCGCACTTTTTTGCTGCTTGGATCGACCTATGCCTAGTAATTCCCGAAAATTTGCGCGTGCGCTGTTGCCGCTCGCGGTTGCTGCGTTCGTGGTTGGGTGCGCCAAACCTGCGCTTGTGTCCGAGCCGGCCAGTGAAATCGTGAAAGCAAATTTTGATCCGAAAACTTCTGCATGCACCGATTTTTATACCCATGCTAACGGCGGCTGGTTGTCGAAGAATCCGGTGCCGTCCGATCAAACGTCCTGGGGCAGCTTTAATATTCTTGCCGAGCGCGTAACCCTTGATTTACGCGCCATTGTTGATGCGTCGGCCGCAAATATTGACGCGACTGGCAATGAAAAAATGGTTGGTGACTACTACAGCGCGGCCATGGATGAGGCAAAAATTGAGGAATTGGGAGTCAAGCCGCTAGCCGGTGAATTGGCGCGCATAGACGCTTTGAAAAATGCGAGCGATTTCAGCCGCTATATTCAGCA
>JAYVAQ010000567.1:0-2246 GCA_043750875.1 Rhodanobacteraceae bacterium | reverse complement strand
GATTATCGTCCCGTCTGCATCGTGCGGCCACTTTGCATACACCGAGTGTTTTCCAAGTCGATCCGGCAATGGCATAAAGCGTTCAAACCTGGCGCGCTCGTCGTCCCAGCGGGCATCTACGCCCAACGGTCGCATAACGTTGCGCAGGTCACATAAATATTTGTCGGTTGAAGCCAGCCAACCAATCACCCACGGACACTGTTGATATAAATCTGGCGCGCGCTCTTCAAGCAATCCAGCAATTTCCCTGACTTCCGAGATACGCTTGCTAAGCTTCGTCATCAGAAGATCTAATTCACTATCCTGCTTTTCAGTCCGATAATGACGCGCGAGCGCACTTTCCCAACGCCGAGTGCATTCTGCGTATTCTGATTTCAACTGTGCCAATTTTGAAATTCGTTGGCCAAGAACGTACACCGGCAGACTGAGCGCCACGATCACCCAAAGCGTGGAAAAAATAATCATTGTGGTAGTCACGCCAATATCTCCCGGCTTTCGATGGTGAGCTCAAGCTCGCTTTCACTTTCTTGCATCTCAATTTCGAGCGCTATTTCGTGCGCTATTTCGTGCGCCTCCAAACGACTGTCCTCAGCGATCGTCACCCAGCGCTCCACCAGCTCCGTCATCAAGCGCTCATAGAAAATTTCCGCTGAATCGTCGTCCTGCGGTGAGCGCCTAACAACGGCTCGGATTGCCGCATTCGCTCGGATTTTAAGCTCGGCTTCCGCCTGCAATCGCAGCTTGGATTTGAGGCTTTCCGCCAGTTGGATGACCTGATCCTCTTCTCTGGTGCCGACAATGTAATGCAAGGCATAGCCAGCAAGGGCTTGGGGCGCAAACGGCAGCACTGTATCGGCGACCATCATGTTTGGCAGCAGGCACATGACGGCTGAATCAATCGGCACAAGGTCAATCGACTGCCAATAGTGCGGCGCAATCGATTGGGTGAGCCAGTAGTTTCTCCACAGTGATTTGACGTGGGCATACGCGCACTCATCACTCGGCCACGTTCGCAGTGCTCGCGGTAGCCAACAAGCGCCAACCTTTCCGAAGGCGCTTTCAGCAATCGCTGGGGCCGCGTAGTCGCTAAAGGACACCAACGTAGCGCTCACGCCAATATCTCCCGGCTGTCGATTGCGCACGTAAGTAAGTTTGGCACCCGTAATTCGACGCGTGGAAAGCAGCTTAGCAATAGCGTTTTTGCGGATATTTCGCAGGCTAAGCCATATTCCGTCTTGAGTAGTTCGTCATCGTCGGACTCACGACAATAGGGTGATAGAAAAAGCACCCGACCCACGAATCCATTGTTTAATAAGTCGACGCAGTGAAACTGGTTAGTACCGTTGGCACCTATTTTTGGCGTCAACAATTGCGCTTGGAAGCGCCCTTGTTGCTGGAATACATGGTGTGCAATGTCTACGGTCAGATTGTTTTGCGCGGCAAACTGGCGCAACGCATGGACAACGACATCGGGTGAATTGCGTAACTTTGAAGGCATGCGCGCCGCAACGGTAGCAATAGATAGGCTGTAGCCACGCGCATTTAGGGCTTTATTTAACGTCTGAAAAACTGACAAGCCGCTGGCTGAAACAAACGCTGCAATAGCATCTTGCTCCGCCTCATTCGCGGCACGGGTTCGGCCAAAAATTGGGCTTTCTTTGTATTCACCATCACTCATCGCTTCGCTCGCTTGGGAAAGCGGCAACGCCAGTTCGATGCCGCCAGGGGCAGCGGCGATTACTTGGGCAAGCACTGTGGCACTCACGCTGCTATCTCCTGCTTGTCGACGGCGCAGGTAAGCAAGTCAGGCACCGCTAACTCGACGCGCGGAAAGCTACTAACGAGCAATTGTCTCCCGGAGATTTGGCGGGCCAAATCGTATTCCGCCTTGGGCATTGCGTCATTATCGGATACACCGCAAGACGGTGATTGACCGTAAACCGATACCACGAAACAATTCGCCGGCCGCACTAAGTCAACCACGTCAAATAGGTTGTCGGTGGTCGCAATTTCGGCGTGAAAACACCGGTGTGCCGTGTATCGAATCTGTATGACCAGATTGTTGTGCGCTGCAAAACTGCGCAACGCTTGCACCACGTCATCGGGTGATTTTCTCGGTGTTGGTGTGACCGCGCTCATTGTCAGGCGATAACCGCGAGCATCTAAGGCGTGGTTTAATGCCAGCGCTGTAATATAAAGTACCGATGGCGCGGCCTGTAGGATCGCTAGTTGCTGCTCAAGCGAAC
>JAYVAQ010000566.1:0-8609 GCA_043750875.1 Rhodanobacteraceae bacterium | reverse complement strand
CAAAAGTTCGCGCACATCCTCAAAGGACTGTCGATTCACATGCGGAGCGACATAGAGCCTATTGTAACGATCTTGCGTGACCACCATGCCTTCTGGTGCCTTGCTTGAGCCGTGAATGTGAACGATGTGGGCACCGCGGGATTGGGTGTCGGTGGCCAAAGACAGTAGTTCTGCCGTGTCATGGGGCCGCAGCGTAATTGATTGCGATAGTGCGCCGCTGCGTGATTCTTGCCTGGAAACTGTTTTCTTGTTAGTTAGGGTGTCAAATGGGTAATCTTCGTCCTCCAGAGCAGCCTCAATTTCGAGATCAATATTGAGGGTGGCGAACCGAGAGACGTTGAGTTCGCGCAGCAGCCAACCCAACGGATCTACGAGCGGGCGACGAGCTAGTAATCTGCTCAATTTTTTTTCATCGTGCCTTGCGTTCGTCGAATCGACCTGCGTCAAAGCAGCTTTATCTTTTCTTACAAGAGCCTTTTTGGCCGTCGAATCGCCTTGAAGCGAAGCAATCAAGACTCTAATTTCGCTCTTAATCGTATCGTCAGCATGTTCCCTGATCAATGGATCAAAGTAGTGCATTTGATTCTCGATAGGCTTGCGCAAAAAGTATTCCTTCGTTGAGACAGATCGTATTTGAGGTTTGTCAGGCGCAATTGCCCGAATGAAAGCGTCAACATCAGCTGGTAACCAGGCATCTTTTTGAATTCCCTGGAGCAACTTTTCCGCATCGGGGCCGACGAGATCTGAGAGCACGCCAAAAGCAGCTTCTTTTGTCATGCGCTCACGGACGCAGTAGGGTTGGGCAATTTCGGCCAATATATTCTTTGCAGTGTCTAGCTCAGCATCCTCTTGGGAAGATTCCAACATTCCCAGCGCTGCATCTGCATATGAAAGCAGCTCTATATCCGACAACGGTGCGCGAAATTTCTCTGACAATGCCTCAAAAGCTTCGGAATGTAGTTTCTGCAGGCGTCGGAGCAACAACTCGTCCAGAAGCTTTGTTCGGATTGCCTCGATCGAACCATAGATTTTTGAATTCTTGTCAATTGTGCAAGTTTGCTTCCAGCAAGCTGATGCCGTTTTCTCGCACAGCTCAGGCCACGTGGGTAATCCGTACACGGCGCTGACACCACTGCCGGTAAAAGCGATCAATTTACCGATATTCAATGCCCGCATGAGTTCGAGGATGACCCGTTCTTCTCGGCTTTTTGGATCGTCGCCCGTAATCTCCTGCGGTGCCAATGGGCGACGGCGCGTGCTTGATTTTGCCTCAGTCGGCGCACTTGGATTTGGTTCCATTCCCGATCCCCCGTTTATTCGATTAGTAACGCACGATTAGCAATTGAGTATCTGATTAAAAACCATCCTCGAAAGGCAACACTACTCAGGCTTTCGGCGAAAATCCTAGCTCAAAATCAAAGCAGTATCAGCAAGAATATTTTTTATTTTCGGTGCGATAAAGTCATAGGTCGACTTACTATGTTTTTAATTTGGCCTAAAACCGAACGCCATCACCTTGACCCATCAGTGCGTTGATTTATTACTTTGAAGGCGCGGCACACTATCGTGACGCGGTTCTTGACGTACTGCGAGAAATTAAAGCTTTAAACCCTGACGCGCGCATCGCGATTTCTCGATTGGGCGTGATGGAATGCCGGGTCAAACCACTGCGCGAAGGAAATGTCGAGTTATTGGCGCGATACGAGGCATTTTTTATGCGGGCCCTGATTGTTGAACTGAGCGCCGCCATCGTCGATGTCGCCACCGATTTGCGCGTGAGTACCGCATTGAAAACCCCGGACGCACTGCAGGCCGCAGGTGCTTTGAGCTTTGCATCGGCTTGCATTTTTGTAACGGGTGACGCGGGTTTTATGCGCGTACCGCAACTAGTTGTGCGTCAAGTTCACGTTTGAGCAAGCCAGTTTTGCGACCGACGGCAACAACAACACAACGCCCCAGAAACAGTTTTGTAAATATTCGAGGACTAAAGCCCCGATTTATTAAAGCCTAGACAACCGAAAGCCCAGCAATACGATGGTCGTCAACGCTTAACTTTTGCGGTTTCTATTTCTGCGATGCCGCTACGCCAATCATTGCAGCATGACGCTTGGCATAAGCCCTGGCGGCATTGGGCGGCTAAGCTTGAGCGCGCTATTTTTTGATTGATCCGCTCATGAAATTCCATACTTACGCTGCCCCCAGCCGTGTTTCGCCGCAATGAAACATAGCTATTTGTATCTTTTACTCGTGCTCTTGCCTGCCACGCTGCACGCCGAACTTGATATGGACGGGCAGGCGCTCGAAGCCGAATGGGCAGAGGCGACAACGATCAGTGCACTTACCCTAACCCAGCCTGATTCGGGACAAGCGCCTGAGTTCCAGACGACGGTTCGCTTTGCTGCTCTGCCAGAAGGTTTGGCTTTTTTTTTCGAGAATCCACAAAACGCTGCCGTGTTTCCCAAGCGCGCGGCGCGCCAACCACGTGATAACGCCGGCGGGACAGATCGTGTCAATTTGATGGTGGATTTTGATGGAACTGGGGAGTCTGGCTACAACTACACCCTGACGCGATCGGACTCGATTGAAGATGCGACGATTAGTAATGAAAACCTGTTCAACGCCGATTGGGATGGGCTTTGGTACCACGCGGTCGCAGAACATAAAGACGGCAACGGCTGGAATGCCGAGATTTTGATCCCGTGGTCGAGCGCGCTGATGCGCAAAGCGAACAGTGAAACGCGCCAGATTGGTTTGTACGTGGATCGCGTGATTGGGGTTGACGGCAAACGCGCCGCAAGCCCCGCCATTTTGTTTTTCAAACCGAAGTTTTTATCGTTATTTACCAAGGTTGATGTAGCCGCACATGCCCAGGGACTGTTGCGGCTGTATCCATATCTTACGGCGCTGAATGATTTTGTTGATGATCGTGTCGAGTTCCGAACCGGCGCGGATATTTTCTGGAAGCCAAGTTCCAACTTTCAGCTAACTGCCACGATTAACCCGGATTTCGGCCAAGTTGAAGCTGATGATTTGGTGGTCAATTTTGATGCAGTAGAAAGTTTTTTCAGCGATAAGCGGCCATTCTTCACCGAAAACCAAGCGGCATTTGTGCGCCAGTCGCCTGAGGAAGAGCAATTGATTTATACCCGGCGCATTGGCGCGCGCCGTGACGATGGCATGGGCGCCAGCAATATTGACGCGGCGGTGAAAGTGTCGGGCTCACTGGCTGGTCTTGACCTAGGCGTTTTTGCGGTGCAAGAACGCGACCCAGACATTGTTGGCCGCTCCGCCAGCGCGTTGCGCATTAAAAGGCCGGGAGAATTCATTGATGTGGGCTATTTGGGTAGTTATGTCGAGCGGCCATTTCTGGACCGAATCGCTGCGGTACACGCGGTTGACCTGCAGTTCGCTCGTGGCGCGTGGCTTTGGAACACCACATTGCTGGCCAGTGAGATTAGTTTTGCAAATACCCGGAAAAATGGCACGGGCGGTTTTAGCACGTTGAGCTACAAGCCAAGTAATGATTTTGATCTGCGCGCAGATCTAACGCGCTACGGAAAGTCTTTGGATTACAACGACTTAGGCTTTCAACGGCGCAGCGATTTTGCATTTTACGAGTTGGCGCCGCGTTGGCTGCAAAACACCTACCCAGAAGGGCATTGGCTGCGTTCGAGCGTATTCGCGCTGGATTTGAATATGGCCGAAAATAGTGCTGGGCGTAATTTGTATGAAGAATACGAGGCCAGTGTGGAGCTGAGCTACAGCGACGGCTCCGCCAGCTATTTTGAGGCAAGATATCGTCCGGCTGGCATTGATGATTTGGTCAGTCGTGGCAATGGCGCGCTGCGTTTGAAAAGTGGTGCGACTTTATTTGGTAATTTTGAGTCGGTACGCCGAGGCGATTTTTCCGGCTTTGCCGGTTTATATTTTGACAATACCGCTCTGCGCGGCCGCCAAACCTTTATAGAGTCCGGTGCGCGCTACTGGATTGGCGATGATTTCAACGCGCGCTCAGGCATCGAAGCTTCGCGCTATCGTGGCCGTACGTTGTGGCGCGGCGGTAATCTATTTGGCATCTTCGCGCACAGCGACAGCATTGCCCCAAATTTACAGCTGGAATGGTTCCAAGGGGTGCGCCATGAGCTGCGGGTAAAAGCCCAGCTCTTAGCTGTGCGCGGCAACGACGCAGACGCTTTTAGGCTACAAGCTAACGAGCGGCTAAGCGCAAGCCCCGCGGATTCGGTTAGTGATTTTGCCGTCAGCAGCTTTGGCTTTCAGGTGCGCTACCGCTACAAAATCAATCAAGAAAGCGATGTGTTTGTCGTGTACAGCCGGGGCGGTGAGGCCGAGCTTGAACGCGGCGACGATGGCCTTGGCGAGTTGCTCAGCGACAGTTTAGAGCTGCGCGACGGGGATCAATTTTTAGTCAAAGTGCGTTACGCGTTTTAGCTTTTGCACACTTTTATTTCCTGCGGTGCGTCAGATGGGCCTATTCAAAGCCAGAGCGGAAAATCAGCTCAGACGGAACCCTGATCTCGCTGATTTGGGTACGCCATATCGCGCGCACCGCTGAAATTGGCGCCGGCAGCATTGCCCAAGGGCCTGCATAAGCGGTCAAAACGTAAAATCGAGTTTGATCGGCTGGGTCAATGGAGACCGCCGAATAGTATCCCCAATTGTCTCGGCAGCTCGCGATGATGTCGCGCGCACCGCAGCGATAGTCGCTGACGTCGCTGGCGTACAGCTCCAACTCGGCGCCATCTGCTACCGGCGTATCGCCA
The DNA here is from genome assembly GCA_043750875.1 of Rhodanobacteraceae bacterium. Lineage (GTDB taxonomy): Bacteria > Pseudomonadota > Gammaproteobacteria > Xanthomonadales > SZUA-5 > JANNYA01. The sequence continues at coordinate 3,828 of JAYVAQ010000566.1, read as the reverse complement.
AGCAAGCGAAAAGCACGCGCAAACATCCTGATTCTGCCGACAGGGATGATGCCGAAATCCAAAAAGCCCGAGCGGTTGTAAGCCACCACGATCGCGCCGGCTGCATTGACCGCGATCGCGCCTTGGTAGATGTCGTAGTTAGCTTCTTGAATGAAGCTCTGCGCCAACAACGCACCCGTGCTAGCGTCGATCACCGACAGCCGCACGACGGCAAAATCGTCAGTCGTCGAACGCACGGTGTCGACAAAAAACACCCGCCCGTCGACTTGCACGGCGTTGGCCGAGGTGCGGCCACCGTAGGTTTCGATCAGGCGCGTTCCATCGGGTTGACGTGCAAACCCTGGCACTAAATAGCTGGTGCCGGTGATGAATGCACTGAGCGTTTGCGTGGCACTTGCATCGACTCCAAGCAGCCGATAAAACCGGTGGGGTAAGGTCCTTGTTGATTGAGCAACGACAGCGACCGTGTTGCTGGGATTGCCCTGCCAATTCAGCGCCGGTTGGATCGAAATGCCATTGTCGGTGTCACGCGATGTGTTAAGCGCGGTCATGCCAGTGACATTTGGAACAGCGCCGTACAAGCCGTCTTTGGGAATCACCAACAGGGTGGTTCCTTCAAAAAACGTAGCGAAGTTGGCGGTCGCGATGTAGACAGCTTTGTCATCGAGCGATAGCGTCGGCAGGTCGATAAAGCCGGCGACAGGCGTTATTGGGATAACCACGGATCGCCAGTTGCCGAGCGCGTCAGCTGTTTCGGACACACCGACGTTGATAACGTTGTCGGTGGCACCGATTGCGGTGCTTATCCAACGATGGGTGTAGTGATCAAACAACACCCGCTGGAGGCCAAGTGAGCTAACTGCACCGGCCGAGGCCCAGAACGCAGGCGTTGTCACCCGCCGCAACAGGTTGCCGGTGGCTTTGTCATAGATCGCAACACCGCCGTTAGTCGATTCCATGAATTGGGTGGTGCCAATCGCGCCCGATGGCGAGGCCGGATTGAAACACTGGCCAAGCGCACAGTTGCTTAACATCGAAGTGCTGCCGAATCTGCGAATCACGTTTGCCGCTGCCACCGCTTGGGCCGCCCACAGCAAACACAGTGTCGAAAAAGCAAACACGCGCACGGCGCTGTATGTGAGTGTTTTCATTTCGTCGCCTGCCTCATGAATCCAAGATGCCACTAGCGATAGGATACTCCCGATCGAGGCCAGCAAAAAAGCGCAGCCGATACCGCAAGCAGCGGGTGCCAAGATAGACAGAGTTTCAAGCACCGCGCATCATTGATGACTCAGGGCGGTTCCGCACGATCTGCCCATCTTTGAGTGGAACCAGGCGATGCCCAGTAATCCCAGTCTTGATCTGAACGGCGAAATTCTTGAGGATGTAAATGACGCCATCGCAGCGCGCGATGCTCGACCCAATATTCTGCTGATCATGGTCGACCAACTATTTTATCCGCAACAAGGCGCTGGTTCGGCCGGTTTCGCCGACGACATAAAGAAGATTTTGTCTTTTGTTGGCACTCTGGAAGGCAACACCTACGCCAAGCATTTTCCTGGCTTTTGCAAATTGCGGGAATACGCGGTGAGCTTTACCGATCACACCATCGCAGAATCCGCGTGTATACCTAGCCGGGCGAGCATTATGACTGGGCAATATGGCCCGCGCACTGGCGTCACCCAAACGGATGGTTTGTTCAAAAATGGTGACGCCCAGAACTTCCCGTGGCTGCGCGCGGATGGCATGCCGACGGCGGGGGATTATTTTCTTGAGCTAGGCTACAGCACGCATTACTTTGGCAAATGGCACGTCAGCGAGCCGCCGGAGCACACTTTGCAAGGATTTGGTTTTAGTGACTGGGAGCTGTCCTGGCCTGAGCCCCATGGCGCTTCGATCAATAATTTAGGCGCATATCGCGACTATCAATTTGCCGATTTAGCCTGCAATTTTCTGCGTGGGCGCGGCCTGGGCGTGCCCTATAACCGCGCGTTGTCGCAGCGCGGCGTAGACCATCCTTTGTGGCAACGCGTACCCCAAATTGCGCCTTTTTTTGCGGTGTGTTCGTTTACCAATCCGCATGACATCGCCACCTATCCGGCACTGCCGCGCGGCTTGGTGTTGGGTACCAATCAGCCTGCCTTTGGTCCAGGCGCATCGGTGCCAATACCGTTGCCAAACACCTTCAGCAATAAGCCAACCGAAGGCAGTTTTCAGGTACCGCTCAATCCGACTGGTTTGCCGCAAAACTGCGCCACTGCGGCAGCAACCCAAAACGAAAATTTACTCACCAACAATAAGCCTTTTGCGCAGTTCGACTATTCCTACAAAGTCGCGCTGGGATTAGCCGCCAAGACTGGGCTGGCGGTGGCGCAAGCCCAGGCGCAAACCCAAGGTGCTGACTCTGCGACGGTGTTAAAAAACGCGGTCAAAGCAACGCTTGCAAGCGCGATTCCATTCCAACTTCAGCAAAAATCGCCGGGCGATGCTGAGGCCGGTGCTACTGGTTTTTTGCAGTATTACGCTTACATGATCTCGATGGTGGATCGCCATATTTTACGTGTGCTTGAGACTTTGGAAGAATCGGGCTTACGTGAAAACACGGTCGTGCTGTTCACTTCCGACCACGGCGAGTACGGCGCGGCGCACGGTATGCAGATCGAAAAATGGCACGGTGCCTATCAGGAAGCATTGCATGTGCCTTTAGTGGTTAGCGCCAGCAAGTACAACTCGGCCAAAGATGCGCCGGTCGTGGTGGTGGCGCAAACCAGCCATATCGATATTTTGCCGACACTCATGGGCATTGCCGGTGCTAGCGCGGAACAAATTGAGCGCGCGCGGCGCAATCTCTCTAAAACCCATCCTACTGCGGATTTGCCGGGCGCAAATCTGACGCCGCTGCTTGATCCAAACACTCGGCCTGAACATGGCCCGGTCATCGGCCCCGTGCTTGGACCCGATGGCTGTGTACGTAGCGCTGTGCTGTTTGCGACGGACGATATGATTACCGAACCGCTGCCGCGTGATGATGACCCACACAATGTTGCGTCATGGCAACAATACGCGGTCTATGAAGCGACGGTGGCGCTGCTTCGCACAGCACCCGCAGATAGCGGGTCGCACCTGTATGTGCCAGAGCTTGCGCCAGTGTTGGCCGCCAATTGAAATGAAAAATTGCGCCACTTAGTTTGAAACTTGAAATCTCTACGGTACGAACTCCGTAACGCCGAATCTGGCACCCCAATCAGTTGTCTCAGTGCGCGTGAAATCGACAGAATTTTGTTCAATGTAGCCGTAAATCCCAAAATCCGACCGGAATGCGGAGCCTGCGTCAGACCCTCCTATCGACTCTCTGGACGGTATCACGACCATCTCGCGGTTCATGCCTGCGATTGCTAGGCGGTTCCTTAGGCCTTGGTCTGTTACCACCTGGGTGCGCTCCAGATAGGAAATTGGTAGCGATAGGCGGCGCGTCATCTTACCGACACTGCGTTGCGCGCGGCCGCCAGGGGTTACGACGACGCTAGAACCAAAGTCTAGTGGTGCAGTCCAGTTGGCGTCCTGGTCAATATCGAATGCGGGGCCAACCCATGCTTTGCCAAGATCGGCGAATGGCACCCCTGACGGAAATGTGATGCGCACTTTAAGCCAGTCTAGTGACGAATCAATGCCGGCATCATAGACCAGATATTCCGGCAGCTCCATAATCAAACCACGGGTGTAGCCAGCTTGGTGTCGATACGTCGAGGTATCAAGGAGCGTCGCAAACGGAAAGTCGCCATAAATAAATGGCGAATCCAAATAACCGTCGATGCGGACACTAAACCC
>JAYVAQ010000565.1:0-7117 GCA_043750875.1 Rhodanobacteraceae bacterium | reverse complement strand
GGGTTACCAGAAATATCGGCGCGAATTGCAAAAATGGTTGAGCGGAATTAGCGGATATGTTTGAGGTGAATGCCGACTGGGCGACATTCGCGAAACTAGCGAAATTACTTGAGGAACATACCGACTACTGCGGCGACGTCGGTTTATGAAGAGGAGCATACCGCCTCATCAATCAGCGTCGCAGCTTTGGTGGGTATGCACGACTACTTTTAATAGGCAGTTGAAGCGAGTGTCAAGTGTGAGCGATGAGTAGGAGAGGGGCATACCGACCATTGCCGCGACTTCGTTTTATGAAGTGGTGGTTATGAGTGGAATCGAACCACCGACCTCAGCATTATGAGTGCCGCGCTCTAACCGTCTGAGCTACATAACCAAACTAGCCGCGCATGATGCCGAAAGCTGCGCCATCAATCAATGCGTCATCGTTCGTGCTGTTCAGTTTTAGTCGGCGACTAGGCGCAAGACATCCTCGTGCTCGCCGCTCAAAATATCCGCTTTTAATAGGCGCAATCGCCGGAAATCGCACTGGCTGACCGCCTCGTGCACTTCCAGCAATACGCGTGGGTGCATGGAAAAATCGGTTAAGCCCAACGCCAACAATAAACGCGTGTAGCGCGCTTCGCCAGCCATTTCGCCGCACAATGATACTGGCTTGCCAGCAGCGCGGCCTGCATCTATGGTTTGCGAAATCAGCGTCAAAACCGCCGGGTGCAGCGGGTTGTACCAATCATCGAGCCACTCATTGCCACGATCCACGGCTAGCGTGTATTGCGTCAAATCGTTCGTGCCGATCGATAGGAAATCTAGTTCGCGCGCCAAAATCGGCGCGATGATGGCGGCAGCGGGTACTTCGATCATGCCGCCTAAGGCTAAGTTTTTACCGCAGGGGATGCCTTCGCTTTCTAATTCGTACTGGCATTGTGCGACTAACGCGCGGGTTCGCACGATGTCGTTGACCTGCCCAAGCATTGGCAACAGCAGTTTCACCGGCCCGAAATGCGCGGCGCGCAAAATGGCGCGAATCTGGGTGCGGAATATCTCTAAAAAACTTAAACTTAAACGGATGCCGCGCAGCCCCAAGGCCGGATTTGCCTCGTTCGGGTTTTGCCCCAACGGTAATTTTTTATCGGCGCCGATATCCAGCGTGCGTATCGTCAATGGCAGGCCTTCCATCGCCAACACCGCTTTTTGATAGTCGGCAAACTGCTGATCTTCGCTGGGTTCTTTGCCGTGTTCTAGAAAAATAAACTCGGTGCGATACAAACCCACCCCGACCGCGCCGTTTTCACGCGCCAGCCGCAAGTCCGCCTCATGTTCGGCGTTTGCCCACAAGCGAATCGTGCAAAAGTCTTTGGTTTGGCAATTCAAGCCACGTAAGCGCACTAATGCGTGCTGACGCCGACGCAGCTCCGCTTGTTTTTCGGTGTAGCGGGCAATGCGTTCGGCGTCGGGCGCGATCAGTACAATGCCGCGCTCGCCGTCTAAAATCAGCATCGCGCCTTCGTTGATCATCTGGCGCGCGCCTTTGATGCCCGCCACATACGGCAGGCCTAAGCTGCGCGCAATGATCGACGCGTGTGATAGCGGTCCGCCGGTTTCGCTGACGAAACCTACCGCGCCACGGTCTGCCATATGGCTCAGTTCGACCGGCTCTAGTTCGTCCGCCACAATCACGCGCCCAACGAGAGAATCCGCTTTGGCTTCATCAGTCAGGCGTACATCGCGCTTGACGAGTGCTGCCATAATGCGGCCAACCACCTGATTAACGTCGTCAATTCGTGACTTTAGATACTCGTCCTCCATCGCCGCAAACGCGTCCAGCAATTGCTCACGCGTCATTTTTAGCGCCCATTCGGCGTTCACCGAGCGGCTGCGAATAAACTCGAGCGGCCCTTCGGAAAGCGCCGCATCTTCCATCATCAACAAATGCGCGTCCAAAAATTCAGTGACTTCATGCGCCAGCGGCCCCTGAATATTGTCAGCCATATCTTTTAGCGTCATGCGCGCATCAAAGACGGCTTGGCGATAGCGATCAATTTCTGCCGGTAATTCATCAGTTGGCAGATTGAATTCTGGCACCTCAAAATCATTGCCTTCTAACAGGCGTGCGGTGCCCAAAGCGATGCCACGTGATGCCGCCGCGCCGGTTAGAAACAGCGCGGTCATCTTGCGAGCCCGGCGGGCAAATGCGAAGTCAATCCAGGCATACGCTATTCGCCTTCGTCAAACTTTCGATCAAACAGTTCGGCGGCTGCGGCCACTGCCTCGGCTTCGTCTGGGCCTTGTGCACGCAGAATTACCGTGGTGCCTTTGCCGGCGGCAAGCATCATCACGCCTAAAATACTTTTGCCGTTGATCTCTTTTCCTCGGCAATGCAGAAACACCGGTGAGGAAAAGCGTGCGCACAATTGCACCAATTTAGCGGCTGCGCGTGCATGCAGGCCTAATTTGTTGCTGATGATGATTTCTTTTTCGACCATTCATGCCTCACTGATGACGCCGTTGCGTCCGCCTTCGCGGGCCGCCTCGGTCAGTTTTTCCAAGCCACAATCGTTGCAGTATGTCAGCGCCCGCAGCAGCATGGGTAAATTTAATCCAGATACGCGCGCCAACTTGCGCCCGTGTTCCAAATCGCTGACGACATTGGCGGGCGTGGCACCAAAAATATCGGTCAACACCAGCACGCCTTCGCCTTGATCAAGTTCGCGCAGCAGCACATTCGCGCGGTGACGTAAATCTTGCGTATCGCAAGCCCAGCCCACTTCCAAAACATCCACGGGTGCTGTGAGCACGCGCAGCACTTTGCGCGCCGCTGCCAAAAGCGAAGTGCCAACGCCATCATGCGTTACTAGCAAAATCCCGACACTCATTTAGCCTAACTCCCGGTGAAAACTCATCACGGATTCCCGCGTGCCAGCAAAGTGTAGCGCCAGTGCCTCGACTAAATACACGCTGCGGTGGCGGCCACCGGTACAACCCACGGCAACCGTGACGTAACTGCGTTCGCTGGAATCCCCTGGTGGCAACCAGCGTTCCAAAAATGTTTTTAAATCGCTCAAATAGGCCTGGACGTCTGTTTGCAAGCTCAACCAATCGCGCACTTGCGAGTCCCGACCAGAAAGCGGACGCAAGCGCGCGTCCCAATGCGGGTTGGGTAAGCTTCTGGCATCGAAAACAAAATCGGCGTCGGGTGGCAAACCTTTTTTGTAGGCGAATGATTCAAACAAAACCGAAAGCCCGGCAGCACCTAATCCTAGGTCAGTAATAATGCGCCGACGCAGCTGATGCACGTTCAGCTCGGTGGTGTCTATGACTAGATCTGCCAGCGAGGCGATCGGATGCATCAACGCACGTTCGCGTGCGATCGCTTCTTTTAAGCTCAGGCCGTCGCGGCTCAGCGGGTGGCGTCTGCGCGTTTCGCTGTAGCGTTTGAGCAAAATTTCGTCGCTGGACTCCAAAAATACCAGCGTTACCTCCGAGCCTGCTGCGGCTAAGTCCGACAAAACCGCTGGGATTTGCTGCAAATCGCTCGGGCGATTGCGTGCATCAATACCGATCGCGACGCGCTGCCCGGCCTCATTCGGCGCAGAAGTCGGCGACGTTTGCGCTGCAAAATCGCGCACCAAACCTGCGGGAAGATTATCGACACAGTAAAAGCCCTGATCTTCCAAGGTATTGAGCGCGATAGTTTTGCCAGAGCCAGAAATGCCGCTGACGATTAGGAATCGCTGCTTGCGCGTGGTATCGATAGGGGCGGTGGCGGATGAATTGGGCATAGTTACGATTTACCTGTTCAGCGGTGCGAATGCAATTAGCCGAGCAGGGTTTTCACTGAATCGCACCCGTAGCGCTTGGACGACTTGCCCGAGTGTAATCTATCGATTACGATTAGACGATGGCTTACACGGTAAAACGACTCGATGAGTTCTCCGACTGGCTCAACAACCTGAAGGATGGGCTTACCAGGCAGCGCCTCATTAAGCGCTTGCGAAAAGTTCAGCTCGGCAACTTGGGTGACGTGCAGCCTGTGGGCGAGGGTGTGTTTGAGATGCGTGAACACTTTGGGCCAGGTTGGCGTATGTATTACGTCAAGCGAGTAGACGTATTGATCGTGATGCTCGGCGGCGGCGACAAGGCTACGCAGCATGCCGATATTCATCGCGCCATTGAAATGGCGCAGTCTTTGGAGAATTGACTATGAACAAGAAAATCAAGATTTCCGAACTTCCCGAGTTCGATGCAGCTGAGTACCTGAACAATGAAGAAGCGATAGCGGCGTACCTTACAACGGTTCTTGAGGAAAACGATCCGGCGTTGCTAGCAGCTGCACTTGGGGATATTGCCCGTGCACGTGGTATGACGCAGGTAGCAAAGGATTCCGGCATTACTCGGGAAGCCCTGTACAAAGCCCTTCGGCCGGGCAGTGAACCGCGCTTCGACACTATAAACCGCGTCTGCGCAGCACTCGGCGTGCGCTTGGTTGCCCAGCCGGTGCACGCAGCTGCTTAATTAATAATCACGAAATCACAGCCTGGTCTTATTCAATTCCCAGTTGTAGTCGGTGTAGTCGATCTCAACTGCACCGGCTTTCAGCTGCGCCAATTGCTCGGGCGTAAGAGCAATACTTCCCGCATAGCCTGCGACGAATTCGGCGACGCTGTTTGCACCCAAAAAGCCGCGCTCAAAATCACCGGCGTACCACTTAAAAATCATGGAAAGCTCCAGCGTTTTAGCGTCAGCGCTGTAGCGATTTCGATCGCGATCACGCAGAAAGCGCTGGGTTTGATCGAGTAGCTGGACGTCTAGGCGCTCTGCCACAAAGGCCTCTGGACGGAGCGCTGGGCAGCCGATGCTGGCGCAATTGACGGCAAAATGGATGCGCGGGTCGTCATAGTCATCGGCACCACGAAGCAATACGTGCTCGATTTCATCCAACGAACGCGTTTTCCCAAGCAGGGGCACAAATTCTTGTTTCCAGGGCGAGCTAAAAAACGAGCCTAAGTCTTTGATTGATTTCAGATCTGGGTATTTCGTCAAGATCAGCTGCAGCGTAAATGCGTTGTAGGCATTAATTAAAAACGCGCGCCGCTCGAGTTTATTGAATTTTTGAAACTGTGCCTCTGAAACGCTACTTAGGCTGGCGGTATACCCATCAAGCGCCGTGCGGTTTTTAGTCAAACCGGCATAGTCCACACCGCTGGCCGTACCTGATGCATTCCAATGTACATGGCTGGCTAACACGTCAGTAAAGCCCCGGTGGCTTTGATCAAATGCCTCAGCGGCGTTTGCAGCAGTGGCTAGATTTAAAAAAATACTGAGGCTGAGTAAAACAAGCCAACGACATCGGGCAGCAAACATAGTTTTTTTGACTCTGAGAATTGGATTACAGAGCTTGACCGAGGTGTCAGGCGCTTTCTTTCGACAAGTGCCGTCATTTAGTCATCATTATTTTCTATTTGTGGGCCAACCCTAAATGCCAGAGGCACTTCTTTGCAAACGATAATTTCTTCAGGCTCATGGCGTTGCCGTGACCGAAAAGCAGCGCGAAACTCGAAGTCACGCGCGATTTGCTATTCTGCACGGCCCGATTTTCGACAAGTTTGCCATGCTCAGTAGCAACGACGTTCGCACCGCCTTTATCGATTACTTTAAATCTAAAGGCCACCGCCATGTGGCATCCAGCTCGTTGGTGCCAGGCAATGACCCAACTTTGCTGTTCACCAACTCGGGTATGGTGCAGTTTAAAGATACTTTTCTAGGTGCAGAGCAGCGCGACTACACGCGCGCAGTGTCCAGCCAGCGCTGTGTGCGCGCTGGCGGTAAGCACAACGATCTGGAGAATGTCGGCTATACCGCCCGCCACCACACGTTTTTCGAGATGCTGGGCAATTTCAGCTTTGGCGATTATTTCAAACGCGATGCGATTCATTTTGCCTGGGAGCTTTTGACGGTTGTTTTTAAATTGCCCACAGACAAGCTGCTGGCAACGATTTATCAAGAAGATGACGAAGCCTTTGCGATCTGGACTGATGAAATTGGACTGCCGCCTGAGCGCGTGATTCGCATTGGCGACAACAAGGGCGCGCGCTATGCCTCAGATAACTTCTGGCAAATGGCCGATGTTGGCCCCTGTGGCCCGTGCTCCGAGATTTTTTATGACCACGGCGCACATATTGCGGGCGGGCCGCCGGGTAGCCCGGACGAGGACGGCGATCGTTTCATCGAGATCTGGAACAACGTCTTTATGCAGTTCGAGCGCTTTTTGCTGTCCGAAGAACGCTTCGAGATCGAAGCCGACGCGCTCGCACAAAAGCATAAATTTGAGGTGGCAGGGAAAATTGCGCAAGTAACGCGGGAGTTGGGCAAATTCAAACTCAGCGTATACGACCAAAAGCCGCTGCCCAAACCCTGCGTAGACACCGGCATGGGCTTAGAGCGTCTGGTAGCGGTATTACAGCACGTGCATTCCAATTACGAAATTGACTCAATCGCCGCCTTAGTACAAGCGGCCGCGACATTGACTCACACCACCGACTTGTTAAACCCAAGTTTGCGCGTGATCGCAGATCATATACGCGCCTGCGCTTTTATGATTGTCGATGGCGTTTTGCCAAGTAACGAAGGCCGTGGCTATGTGTTGCGGCGCATTATTCGCCGCGCCCTGCGGCACGGCTGGCAACTGGGGCAAAAAGGCCTATTTTTCAATCAATTGGTGGCTGAGTTGGTCACGCAAATGGGTGCGGCCTACCCGGAGCTCAAAGTTAAGCAATCGATGGTGGAACGCACCTTAGCTGCGGAAGAAAAGCGCTTCTCGGAAACCCTCGATGGCGGCATGAAAGTGCTGGACGGCTATATCGCGCAGCTCGACGGCAGCACCGTTATTCCTGGTGCGCAGGTGTTTAAGCTGTATGACACCTTTGGTTTCCCCGCCGATTTAACTGCCGATATTGGGCGCGAAAAAGGATTGAGCATTGATGATATTGGCTTCCAAAAAGCGATGGATCAGCAGCGCGAACAATCCCGTGATGGCTCCAAGTTTGGCGTTGCATTTGCGATTACGGCAGAACAATCGCAAGGCTTAGCGGCAACTGAGTTTCTGGGTTACACCACGCTAGAA
>JAYVAQ010000564.1:0-8204 GCA_043750875.1 Rhodanobacteraceae bacterium | reverse complement strand
TCAAGTATTTATTTAAAGCCGTACTGTCTGAGCGCGCTGATGATTTGGCGTTTATCGCCGACAAAATTGATAAGCAGGCGATCAGCCGGTTGGAGAATTTCGTCAACTCACCGTTCGCACGCATTTCCTACACCGAAGCGGTTTCAATCCTGCAAAAATGCGGCAAAAAGTTTGATTACGCACCCGAGTGGGGCATGGATTTGCAAACCGAGCACGAACGTTACCTCGCGGAAACCCATGTGGGCCGCCCAGTGGTGGTGATGAACTACCCGGAAAAAATCAAAGCGTTCTACATGCGCTTAAACGACGATGAAAAAACCGTCGCCGCGATGGACGTATTGGCGCCCGGCATCGGCGAGATTATCGGCGGCGCGCAACGCGAAGAACGCTTGGATTATTTAGACAAGCGCATGCAGCAGTTCGGCCTACATGAAGGCAGTTACGAGTGGTACCGCGACCTGCGCCGGTACGGCACCGTGCCGCACGCTGGCTTTGGTTTGGGCTTTGAGCGGCTAGTCGTGTATGTCTGCGGCTTGAGCAATATTCGTGATGCGATTCCGTATCCGCGCGTGCCTGGGCAGGCGGAGTTTTAGTCGGGCTGTCGGCAGGGATCGACAATTCCTAACCTGGCTTTAGCGACTCTATCACCAACCGTCGCAATCGAAATTCGCAGCGGTGGCCGCAATGAAGACCGTGCCCAGCATTTTTCTACGCCAGCTCGCTCGGTTTTTGTGTTGGCCGATGGCGCGGGTGGCGTTGGCGGTGGCGCATTAGCAGCAGAAATTGTTGTGCAGGAAGCGCAATTACTGTTGCAGCAGCATCATAAGTCGACGTACGCCGCACTTGCCGCAGCAGAACAAAAGTTGGCGCTACAGGGTTGTATGAGCACCGGCGTTATTGTCGAGCTAATCAACGGCCAACTTCTCGGCGCAAGTTGTGGCGACTCAGTCGCGTGGCTAATTTGCCAAGATCGAGTGTTAGAACTCAGTGCTTGGCAATCCCGCAAGCCTTTAATCGGCGATGGCGCAATGCCGGTTAGCTTCGGCCCCGTGCCATTTGTGGGCAGGCTGATGCTTAGCAGCGACGGCCTAGTCAATTACGTACGCAGCGACGCCATTTTACGCGCCGCCACTCATTCCAACATAGCTGACGCCGCAAAGGCCTTGGCGGAACTGCCACGCTTGAAAAGTGGCGCATTTCCTGACGATGTTGCGATCTTGCTCGCCGAATTAGCTAGCGATGTGGTGCCGAGATTTCCGGAAGATACCAAGTAACCAACACCGGAAAAGGCGTCCATCGGCTCACTTTCACCCCCGCATGCGCCAATGCAAGACCTGTCCAGGTATTGCACGTCCGCACCGCGCTGTAGGAACCGATCGCGTTAAAGAATGCATCGCTCTGGCCATAGCCGCTATCCGATGCGAGGTACATGCCGTTTTCACTAGGAGTCATAGACCGCAGGATGTAATCGCCTAATGCGCGGTATTGGCTAGGCGATAAATCAACCGCAAATAGTTGACCTGGCAGTTGCTCAGTTTGCAGATACTCAACATGCAACAGCGCCGGATTGGCACCCACCAACGCGCGAACAGCGGTGCTTAGCTTCAAATCTGACCAACTAGGCGTGTGCAAATAAAACTCGGCATCACCCCAGCCAAACGCTATCAGATTCGCAGTTTTAGCGACATGCACAAATTGATTTTTCGGGAAGATCGTTTGCCAGTCCAGCGCATTTGCATTGACTGGCAGCACCAAATCGGTGTGCACGCCATTGTTCAATACGTAAACGCGCACGGTTGACTCATTTTGCGACGTGGCTACTGAGGTCTTAAAATCGCGATTGCCAGGAAAAAGTAAAAACATCCACGCGATCGCCAGATAGCTAAGAACTAAAGTCGCGACTGCTAGGAAGCAATAGCCTGCAAAGCGCGCTAATCGCATTACTTTATGCATCGTCCTCCATCCCTCGCCCTCTTTTTGCGACCGCAAACGTTCAAAACATTAAAAATCGTCTGAAACATTGTATCCGGCTGACTAATCGGCGATCTTAGCGAATACGTTTTTTTCGGGGGCAAACTCATGAGTCAGTGGCACTATCTCAACGCACAGCGGCAAACCATGGGCCCCTATGAAAGCGCGCAAATCGCGGAACTTGTCGCGCGCGGGCAAATTGATGGCGATACCCAAATTTGGTACCCCGGTTGGCCGAATTGGGCACCGCTTTCACTTGCCTGGCAATCGATTGGTTTGGCCAGCGCGCCGCCCATGCGCGCGAATATGCCCTTGCCGAGCGCCCCGAGTGGCGCGCCAGGCGGAGCTGTACTAGCACCTGGACAGAATCCTTGGTCTTTGGGTGGTTTCGCCAGTCGAGTGACCGATTTCGTCGGTCTAGATCGTATTGAAGGCTTCAGCTTCAAGGATATGTCGTCATCGGTTTTCAAAAAATATGGTGATGAAACCATCGAGGCCTATTTTTCGGTCGGCTTAAAGGAAACCACGCCGCCGTTAGAGCAAGTCACAACCAAGTGGCCTCAGCCGTGGATGTTCGCGCGCATGTTGGCGCTTGCGCTGATTTTATATGTCGGGTTTTACATATCTGTCGAGGTCATGGGCGCGATAGTCGCTTTGCCCGCACTGATTATTACCGGTTCGTTCGCGGTGCCATTGGCCACGTTGATTTTCTTTTTTGAGATGAATGCGCCGCAAAACGTTTCGCTTTACCAAGTCATGAAGCTGGTGACATTGGGCGGCGTTCTATCAATTTTGTTTTCGCTGATTTTGTTTAGCACCACGCAATTGGATCAAATCATCGGTGCGCCTGCCGCCGGTTTAATTGAGGAAGCTGGCAAGTTAGCGGCCGTGATCGTATTGACGCGAAAGCTGGACCCACAGCGCTACCCTTATGTGACCAATGGCTTGTTGTTTGGTGCCGCAGTGGGCACCGGCTTCGCCGCATTTGAATCCGCAGGCTATGCCATGAACGCAGTGCTCGAAACTCAAAGTACCGCATCGGCAAACTACAGCATCATCCTGCGCGGCCTGCTGTCACCGTTCGGCCATATCGCGTGGACCGCAATCACTGCAGGTGCATTATGGTCGGTGAAAGGGCCCAACAAATTTGCGATTTCGATGCTGTTCCACAAGCGCGTCATGACACTGGTCGCGTGCTCAATGGCATTACATTTCACCTGGAACACCAATTTTGTTGGGCCGTTTTTACTGAAATTTTGGGTGTTGGGCTTCATTGCCTGGGTTTTAGTTTTCGCGCTATTGCAACAAGGCTTAAAGCAAGTTCGTTCAGCACGTACCGTGACCCACACCATGACGCGCGGCCTTTCGGTGGCAGACGTGCAAGAGGCGCTGCGGGCCAGGGTTGGTCAGATTGGCCGTTAGCGCGCCCGCATCTGTTGCAAAATCCGCTTTGCCGCTTTCGTAAAGGAAGCGGTCTCAAGCGAGGATGCGTTGGTTAACTCGCCCGCGTAGCTGAGCGTGATGTATTGCTGAGTAAGCTCACCAAACTCTGCCATCCACGGCGTTTGTAAAGCACTTTTTTGAACGCGCGCTAGAAAATCCTGCGGCCCTTCCGCGCTGTCGCGTACAAAACCCAGTTGCGCAAGACGCTTGAGCACACGCAGATAATGTAACTGCACGGGAATTTCTGGCCTGCGATCCCGATACCAAACGATCAAAGCCCAGATGCACGCTAAACCCGCAAGCACGCCCGCTAAGGTACCAACCAGCCGCTCCCAACTTGCGCTCTTGACGCCAAATGACTTGAACAAATCCGCTTGCCGCGCCGCGTTAAAATTCAGCACCGTGCGATTCCACCAGTCCGCCATTTGATCGCGGCGTTCGCGCAACGCACGCATGAAATCAGATTGGTTTTCGCCAAATGCTTCGCGCGCGGCGGCATCAACGCGTTCCGGTGGGACTTGCGCGGTTGGATCTACACGTTGCCATACACCGTCAATCAGCACTTCATTCCAAGCGTGTGCGCGGGCTTTGGTTACCAGAAAATAACCCGCGTTATCGCGATACTCACCACCGGCAAAACCCGTTGTCACCCGCGTGGGCACCCCCGCCGCACGCATCAACGTGGCGAAACTGCTAGCAAAATGTTGGCAAAAGCCCGCGCGGGTATCAAATAGAAATTCGTCAGTCGTATTAATGCCTAAAAATTCCGGCGGCGAAAGCGTGTAGCGAAAGGGTTGCTCGCGATATATCGCTAACGCTGCCGCGACAATTGCGGCTGGATTTTGATATTGCTGCCCGATTTGTCGCCCCAACTCGATGGTGCGTGGATTGCGATCCGGCGGCAGGCGTAGGGCCCAAATGCGCTCTTGCGGCTCATAACGACCAGGCGGAACTTCCGTACGCAAGTTGGAACGGCCCTGATAGCGCAATAAATCTGCAATCGGTGTGGTTCGAAAAAAACGCTGTTCCGAGTTAAAAAGCACCGGGGCTTCGCTGACAGAAATACCTTGATCCGCCAAAAACAGCATGCGTTGATCAGTCGGCTCCAAAATAATTTCGTAACTTAAATCCGTAGCCGATGGCGCTGGTGGCCGAGTTAGATGGCTGCGCAATTCACCTGCGCTCCAAACACCTTCTGCAGATAAATCCCACAGCACAGGGCCGCGAAAATACAAGCTATTCCGATCAGGCCGTGCACCATTGTCGAAACGAATGCGCATGACCGGGGTATCGTCAACCAACAACTCCGCGATACTCGCTGGCGTCATGGTGTTCGACAGCCCGCTGCGGCCATTGTCACTTTCGGTAATACCCCACAGCGGCGTAGCCAAGCGCGGGAATAACATCCAGAGCGCCAGCGTCACCGGCAATGCCAAGCTCATTAGCGTCAGCACTTCCGTGCTGCCCAAGCGCCCAAAAGGTGATCCGATGGGGCCGCCAACCGCTGGACGCGTCAACACTTCTAGTGCGCCAAAGCAAACGATCGTTGCCAATGCGCTCAAAATCAAAGCGACAAAACTCTGCGACATTAAAAAGCTGGCAACCAGCACGAAAAACGAAGTACAAATGATCAGTCTGGCATCGCGCGAACTAGCGCTTTCGGTCGCTTTTAGAGCAAGCATGAGCAGCAGCAGCGCACCACCTGGGCCGCGCCCGAAAAAGCTGCCGTAATTGACAATGACTAGCGTTACCAGCGCGACAATTAATATCACGCGCAACCACATCGGCCAGGCTTGCGGATAACGGCGAACGGTGGCGGTTCGGATGCCTAAGATGACTGCCAGACATACACTAACGGGCCACTGTAACCAAAGTAGCGCCGGTAAGCTTGCCGCCGCAAGCGCCATAACCGAGTATTGAAACTGCATCGGTGAAAGCAACGCTTTTGCTTGGGCTTTATTGTTCATGGCATCAGCGCCAGTTGTTTTAAGCAAGCAACCAAATGCGCCTGGCCGTAACTTGGGGCAATTTGTAAATTCGGTAAACGCAGCTCGAAATTTGCTTTTTCCTCAGCAGCAAGCACACACCAAGCTGCTAGCCGACTGAGCTTGGCTTCGTGCGTTAGGCCCTGGATAAGCTGATAGTCCAAAACAATGTCAGATGACGCGGGCGTTTCCAATTCGCGGGTACGTAACTCACCTGCGCGTGCCGAGGCACGCCACGCAATTTGTCGGGGCGCATCGCCTGGGCGATAGCCGCGTAGATTGCGCAAATCTTCATCACCTGCTTGCGCCGATTTCCCGTTTGTCTGCGCCGATGCGATGGGAAATCCAGGTGGATTGGCCTCCAGCTTCGGATAAATTAGCGCCTGTGCCTGCGGCCACACGTGTGACCAGACTACAAAAAGCCCGAACGGCCACTGAGTTGAAATAGTAAGTGGCGGCAATTCCTGCCAGCCGCGCCTAGCTGCGGGTAAGGCAAACTGTATGGTGCCTGCTGCCGGCAGCTCAAACTCGACTTCCGTGCCAAACTCAAATTCACCGCGTAAACAGGTGCGCGCACGCGCATCGTTTGGATTAATGCCAATCACGACAATCAATTCGCCCCCAGCAAATGCTGGCTGCGCTGACACTTGAGTGAACTCCAATCGGATTAAATTTCGATGCGCCACATGCACCGACAAAAACGCCAACGCGCAAAACAAAAACGCAAAGCCTAGCGCCAAATTATTGTTGTAATTCAGCCCGCCCAACACGCATATAAATAATACGACCGCGGTAAAACAGCCAAAGCCAGTCGGCAACACGTAGAGCTTTTTCTGGTTGAGTAAAATCGGCAATGTGCGGCCCGCGCGCTTACCCAAAGTTCGCGAAAATCGACTACGTAGGCCAGCCTGGATACGCTGCACCCAGCGGGTTACGCCAACCAAATCGAGTAGCTTACGAATCAAATCGCCGCCGTCTTCTTTAAAATTTGCGTCGCGACCGTGCGTGCGTTCAAGCCCGCATCACGCACCGTCAAACGGTGCGCCGCCACCGCGACAAATACATGCTGCACATCTTCGGGCAACACGAAACCGCGGCCGTTTAAAAACGCCACGGCGCGTGCACAATTGAGTAATGCCAAACCAGCGCGCGGGCTCAAGCCAAAGCGCAGCTCTGGCGCAGTTCTTGTCGCCGCAATTAAGCGTTGCAAGTAATCCAGCAAATTCGCTGAGGCCTGTACGTGTTTTAAATTTTGCTGAAGCGTTAACAGCTCAGCTTTGCTAACGCACGGTTTTAGCGCCTGCACCATGGCACGCCGGTCAGTACCGCTCAGCAACATGCGCTCGTGTGCTGGGTCAGGGTAGCCAATAGAAAGCGTCAGCATAAAGCGATCAAGCTGCGACTCCGGTAGCACAAAAGTGCCGGCTTGCTCGGTCGGATTTTGCGTCGCGATCACGAAAAACGGTTGATTCAGCGCGCGCGTAGTGCCATCAACCGTAATTTGCGCTTCCGCCATTGCCTCTAGCAGCGCGGACTGGGTTTTTGGCGAACCGCGATTGAGCTCATCGGCGAGTAACAATTCGGTGAATAACGGGCCAGGAATAAACTCGAAACGTTCAAGATCGCGCCGGTAAATCGAAACGCCCGTCAAATCTGCGGGCAGTAAATCACTGGTGAACTGTACACGCTGAAATTGCAGTGCAAACGACTGCGCCAGCGCGTGCGCGAGCGTGGTTTTCCCAACACCGGGTAAGTCTTCTAGCAAAACATGACCGTTTGCCAACAACGCTGCCAACACCAAGCGCACCACTTCGGGTTTGCCAACGATTACTTGGTTGATTTGCGCCTCGGCGCTCAACAAAGCCGCTCGGGCTGCATGGGTGGCGGCGGAAGAATTCTGCGAGGCATCCATAGGCATCAGCGGCAATAGAAAAGAGTGCTGAGCATACGTGACGTTGGGGTGATCAGGATGCGAATACTGCGAAAAACAAATTTCTTAGACCGAGTGCCCCGTATGGATTGCCACCATTCCGCCAAATAAATTTTGCACGCTAACCTGAGCAAAACCCACGCCACGCATCATCTCTGCCAATGCTTCTTGGTTCGGATGTTTGCGTATGCTTTCCGCCAAATATTGATAGCTCGCGGAATCATTCGCAATCAGCTTGCCCATGCGCGGCAGAATTTTGAATGAGTAAGCGTCATAGAGCGGCTTAAGCGCGTTGATGCGCAGCTCAGAGAACTCCAAAACCATCAATTTGCCGCCGATTTTCAGTACGCGATGCATCTCGCCTAAAGCTTTGGCTTTGTCGGTGACGTTGCGCAAGCCAAAGGCAATCGTCACCAAATCAAACTGGCGCGCGGCAAAGGGCAAGGCTTCTGCATTGATTTGCGCGCAACTAATGCGGCCAAACGCGGCTTCGTTGAGCATGCGATCCCGCCCGACGCTGAGCATCGCTTGATTGATGTCAGATAAAACCACGTGTCCGGTTTCACCAGTGCGCTCGGCCATCAGTTTGGCAATATCACCGGTGCCGCCAGCCAAATCCAAAATTTTATCGCCAGCGCGAATATTGGCGATGCCAACGAAATGGCGCTTCCAAAGTCGGTGCATGCCAGCGCTCATCACGTCATTCATAACATCGTATTTGCTGGCAACAGAGCTGAAAACTTCGCCTACAAGCTTGGCTTTTTCGTGGCTTTCAACATCGCGAAAGCCGAAGTGTGTGGTTGACATGATATTTCCAAAGTTGAGACGAAAAACGAGCCCGAGTAGTCAAAGCATTTTATGAATTTCATCGTAAA
>JAYVAQ010000563.1:0-14784 GCA_043750875.1 Rhodanobacteraceae bacterium | reverse complement strand
CACAGCGTGCCAAAGCGCGCGATGGTCGGCATTGGTACGGCTGCTGCAACCGGCAAGCTCAGTCTTGCCAACAAATTCGGAGTAACTTGGGTTAGTCGTAACTGTAGAACAAGCGTATTCGTAGCTTGGGCACCGAATGGCGCGGTATCGCCCTGCACGCGCGCTTGTGCACCGTGCAACACGATTAATTGCGGTGCGTAGGGTGCAGCGGTTTGGGGATCTAGTGCCCGGGCAAAGCTATAAACAAAATCGTTTGCCGTGATGCTAGTGCCGTCACTAAATTTTGCGTTGGCGCGCAAATAGAACGTCCAGCGCAACCCATCAGGGCTTGTTTCCCAACGCTCCGCAATGCCTGGAATGATTTTGCCGCTGGCATCTTCGCGGGTAAGGCCCTCGAAAAGATCGCGCAAAATGTTCTGCGCTGACAAGCTCTGGCCACGTTGCGGATCAAGCGAATCAGGCTCAGGACCGTTGCCGCGTTCAAGCACGCGTGCATCCAACGCTCCGGCCAAGATGAGAAGTAGTGCGATTGCGAAAAGGCTTTTGATTCGCATTATCCTTGGATTTCTTTTGACACCGGTTGAATCGCCATGACTGCTTATGTTTTGCCCATAATAATGTTGTTCGGCTCAAATCTATTTATGACTCTGGCATGGTACGGGCACTTGAACTACAAGGCAAAACCGTTGCCTGCAGTCATGCTGATAAGTTGGCTGATTGCTTTGCCAGAATACTTGCTGCAGGTGCCTGCCAATCGCATGGGACACGCGGTCTACAGTGCGGCGCAGCTGAAAACAATTCAAGAGATTGTAACGTTACTGGTTTTTTGTGGCTTTTCAGTTTGGTTTTTAAAAGAGCCGTTGAAGTGGAATCATGGTGTGGCATTTGGCTTGATCGTATTGGCATCCGGATTTATGTTTTATAAGCCAAGCTAGCGTTCTCGCGAATACCAATTGCGTTTGCCAAAAAAAACCCCGCACTGCGGGGTTTTTGCCGTCATAAGCTATGGATTTTATTCCACCGGCATACGAAGCGCGTCACCTAGATGGACAGGCTTAATACCATCCATAAGCAAGCCATAACTGACGTTTTCAAAAGTTCTGAAAATCATCACGTGCCCCACGAACTCGTCCGGCAACGTCACCATTGCTTTGCCAGGCCGGAATACGGTGCGAAGATCGCTATTTTCCCGGCCATAGCGAACCTCGTCGCGAATGGTTTCGCCAGGGCTGAAAATTGAGTAGGACTGACCATTTTCAACACCATCTTGTGCACCGCGCGAAAGCACCACAACCTGCATTGTTCCAGCTGCAAAGGCGGCATCTGTGAAAGCAAGAACGCGCATGTTTTCTGGCACCGATTTGGGCGGATGCGGTATGAATTCGTAATCAAAAGGCTTGTTAATAATGGGCAATAACATATCGCCACGGCGAATTTCTTGATCCACATAGCGCACATAAGCCGTTGCGGGATCGCCGGTAGAAACAAGCTCCGCAGTTCCTACTTCAAGCAATTCGTAGCCTAAGATGGTCGTGTTTTTCTCGTACAACCAATCATGCCAAAGCCACTGCAATCCGCCGCCGATGGTTTTGGAGCTCTCATTTTTCCATGGGTCTACACGTCGTTCACGATTGTTTTTCTGCCAAGGATAATCTTTCGGTACGTCGCGATAGACCACTGTCGGTCGTGCCACAGCAAATTTAGTGCCAACTGGCGCATTCATTTGTCGAACATAGGCCAGTTGGTTGTTCACGCCGAGTAACCGGTTTTCTTCCATGCCTACGATGTACGGCGCGGCTTTCCACTCTGCTTCCGTCAACAGTCTAGGCCGGTCAAGAAACTGGCGAATTGATGAAAGCGGTATTGCTCGAATCGCTTCGTCAGCCATTTCCCGGCGGATTTGTGGACCGCCGGTCGATGCAACCAGAAACGGCTTGCCGTCGATATAAATTAAGCTAAGTACATCGCCCGGGTAAATTAGATGCGGATTTTGCACCTGTGGGTTGGCGTGCCAAATTTCTGGCCAATTCCACGGCGTATTCAAAAATTTTGCCGAGATATCCCACAAAGTATCACCACGTTTGACGGTGTATGACTCTGGGTGATCGGGCTTTAACTCTACAGCGAGCGCTGGCAGCGCCAGGAGCGCTGCGCCAACAACTGAAAGTAGTTTTTTAAGCATTGTGGCTATCTACCTGATTTCCCTAGACATTGGCTAGTGTAGCGCAAGTATTTCAGGGCGAATAGCCACTAGCCTACAAAATGTGAATTAATCCGCAGTGCGCCTAAAAACCATTGCGTCAACGCTTTGCGTTACGAATCAATCGTCGTTTTTTCTGAATTTGGCGATCTGAAAGTGGGTTTTTCTTGCCTTCAAACGGGTTGGCTCCATCACGAAGCTCCAATTTGATCGGCGTACCAATCAGTTTGTAGCGATCACGAATGAAGTTCTCTAGATAGCGTTTGTAGGCTTCTGGAAGTGTGCCCAGGCGCGTTCCATGGATCACTATGCGCGGCGGATTCCGCCCACCTTGGTGTGAATAACGCAGTTTTGCCGTGCGTCCATTGACCAACGGCGGCTGATAGGCTTCAAATGCCTTATTAATCGATTCGGTCAAATCACTCGCTGAGAATACTTTGGTGGCACTTCGATGCGCCCGCTTAAACGCTTTGGTTAATTCGCCTAAGCCTGAGCCATGCAAAGCAGAAATCGGAACCTGAATCGCCCACGGTACGTAGTCCAAACGCCGTTCTAGTTCACGCTCTACCGCCGTACGTTCGTGCCGCTCAAGGCCATCCCATTTATTAAGCGCCAAAATTAGCGCCCGTCCCGCATCAAGCACATGCCCAATAATTGCGTTGTCTTGCTCACTTACGCCCTGTTGCGCATCAATCATGACTACCACGACATTTGCGTGTTCAATCGATTGCAGTGCTTTGATGACACTAAATTTTTCGACCGCTTCGGATACTTTCGGGCGCCGTCGAATACCGGCGGTGTCGATCAAGGTGAAACTTTGCCCATCTCGGGTAACTTCAACTTCAATCGAATCTCTTGTCGTTCCAGGTTTGTCATAAGCAAGTACTCGGTCTTCACCGAGCAATCGATTCACCAAGGTCGACTTACCGACATTGGGCCTGCCGACAATCGCTACTCGAATTTTCTGGTCGTCGTCAAGTGCCTCAAGATTGATCACTGGCTCCGGCAGGTGTGCAATGATTTCTTCAACCAAATCGGTGACACCGCGATTGTGTGCTGCGGCAATTTGATAAAAATCTGGCAATCCAAGCTCAGAAATATCTGCTTGCACTCGATTAGGGTCAATGCCGTCGGTCTTGTTCGCAACCAACATCACTGGTTTATGCGAACGACGTAATTCCCGTGCAAGTTCAAAATCATCCGGTAACATGCCAGCGCGCGCATCCACTAAAAAAACCACAACGTCCGCTTCTTCAACTGCAACCCGCGCCTGCTTGCCAACATATTCGGCAAGTTCCGAATCCGGTTCACCCAAACCGCCAGTATCGACGATGACAAAGTGGCGATAGCCATGCCGGCATACACCGTATTGGCGATCACGAGTAACGCCCGGCATGTCGCTTACTATGGCATCACGAGTCTTGGTCATGGCGTTGTATAACGTGCTTTTGCCTACGTTGACTCGGCCAACGATAGCAACCACAGGCAAAATTTCACGACCCACTGGCGCTTCAACAACCAGTTCTGCCGCATCCATTTCGGCATTGATTTTATCGTTGCGACTACTCATTACCGGATGCGATACGCAGCAACATCGCCGGAACTGCTTTGCGCGATCAGCAAATCCTGGGAAATAGTTGGTGCTGCTGAGAATGCTTTGCTCGCCAACTGCGTACGCCCAATTTGTGCGCCAGTTTCAATATTCAACGCGTGCAAATAACCTTCAAAGTCAGCAACAACAAGGGTTTCACCGAGCACAACAGGTTTTGTCACATATCTATTAAGCAACGCATCTTGCTTCCAAATTTCAGCGCCGGAACGACGGTCCAATGCGATAACTTGGCTTTCTGAGTCCGTCAAATAAACGCGTCTTTCGTCTACGATAAGTCCCACGACGCTTGGCCCTTGATAGGTCCAAAGCGTTGAACCCGAACTTATTGCGACAGCAGAAGTCTGACCGTTGTATCCCGCGACAAATAAGTCACCATTCGCAACGACGGCACCGCCATCAATATCCGCGACGCGCTCTAGTTCGTTACGCCCATTGGAGACATTGACGGCTTGTTCCCAACGCAAAACGCCATCCGCTACATTCACCGCTGCAACTTTGCCGCTATCGCCAGGGATATACGCAGTATCGCCGTCGATGATGGCGCTTCCAGTTCCGCGCAAGGTAAGCAAAGGCACATCGCGATCAAGCTGCCAAATGCGTTTGCCACTGGCTAAATCCAAGCCCGAGACACGGCCATCGTTGCTGCAAATGATGACGATGTTTTCCCCGATGCTGGGTGTCGATAGAACTTCTGAAGTAACTTCCGAGGTCCATAATAATTCGCCATCAGTAGCATCGAAGGCCATAACCTCACCATCTAGCGTGCCGACGACGACCCGCTTGCCGTCTGTCCCTGGGCCACCGGAGAAACGGGCCTCGATTTTTTTGTTCCAAATCGTTTTGCCGCTGCTGCGATCCAATGCGCGAACTTCCGTTAGCCCTGCAATAAAGACGCGATCACCGATGGCGACAGGAGTTAAGTGTTCACCGCGTTCGGCATCATCCGTTTTGATGCTAGTCGCCCAAACGCGCTCAAAATTGTTTTTTGCAACAATTTCGGTCAGCTCTTTCGGAATCGCGACGTTATCTTTGGATTTGGTTTTCCCGCTGCACGCAGCAAGGGTAATTAGGCCGACAAATACAGCTGCCGCAATTCGCGCAGTGCGCATAAATTAAACTCCATTGAAAAATGTGCAAAACAGCGCCGACTCTAAAGCCAGAAACTTGGCTTCCGATGTTGGCCAACCCATTTGGTGGGCCAAGCTGTCATCTCTAAAGCACAAAGAACTCGTTGTGCTCCTTGTGGAATTTAGCAGACGCCAAAACGCGTCAAGCTGAAGCAACTTCGAGTTGGCAAACGCCCAACTAAAAAATTTGCTTGCCTTGGCTAAAAGAATCAACCAAAAGTTTCAGCCCTGCCCTAGCTGCTTAGATTGTCGAGTTTTTGTTGTAATGTCGAACGTCCCGGTGCAGCTAGGTCAGTTGCAGTTAACGCACTGGCGTAAGCGGCCTTTGCATCGGCAAGCTTCCCTAATTGCGCCAACGCATCACCACGTTGCTCTTGAGTTTGGGCTTTAAAGCCCTCGTCTTGTACGGCCTTGAGTAAGTCCAACGCTTCCTGAGCTTTGCCTTGACTATTCAACAGCCGCGCCAGTCGCAAGGTTGCAAGCAACTGTATTTGCGGACTTGTCCCCGTCTCTTTGGCTAAACGCAGTGCTGATTCGGCAGCTTGAGCTTTACCGTTTTCGGTTAAATATTTTGCCTCCGTTAGCCCTGCAAGTGCGGCATAAGTGGTGGCACCGTAGGTTTTACGAATTTCAGTACTCAGTTGCGATATCTGCGCATCATTTTTGCTCTCAACTGCGACTGCAAGCGCCTGAAAATTCAGTCCGGCCTGTTCTGCGGCACGTACTTTATTGCTTTGGAATCCTTTGTAGCCCCAAATCAATGCCATAGCAGCCAAAACCGCTATTAGTAGCGATCCACCGTTACTTTGAAACCATTTTCGCGCGCGCTCGGATTGTTCGTAACTGTCAAATTCTTCGTCGTCATTCGCCATGATGCAAAATCTCTTTTAAATGTTAATAGTATTTAGTTGCGGAAATTAATGTAGCTCAGTGGTACGTGGTGCCTCGGAGGCGGTTGCCGCGCGAGCCACAAGTACTCCATTTGTTTCTATTAAGCTAAGTTTGGCCACGCTGCCGTTGGTAAACGCACTTAGGTCAATCGCCTTGCCGCCCGCAATCAAATTCGCGTAGGCGGCGTTGCCAATTTTCAACGCAAACGGCGGCTTACCGCTGTAGCTTTTACGGACACCGTTGGAAAGATTATTGAACTCCAATCTACGGCCGGTGCTGTCTGAAATTTCTACCCAAACAGTGCCTGTTGCGACTAACTCTAATGCCTGCAAGTCAGTCGACAAGTTGGGCAGCACAACCAGGCCGGCTGCGACTGCAGAAGGCGGTTCTGATATTGCTGCAATGGGTGGCGGTGATTGACTGGCATCTGTGGGTAACAAAGCTGTTGGCAACTGCGCCACAACCATTGGCCCGTCGGAATCAGAACTCACCGGAGTCGCTGGATTCAAAACGCTAGGAGCGCCGTTTGTAGATAACTCTGGTTGTGCGGCAGCCACCTGCTCGGTGATTTGCAAGGGCAGCAACGGTTCAGTAATTGAAATCGCAGGAGGCTGGATGAGCGGATCTTGTGCCGCCTGCGTGCCAACAAACCGGTCAAAATTTGTGACCACGAATATCGCCGAAACTAAAATAGCGGTGCCAACCAAGTAGCTCGCAGCCAACATACCGCGTTCGGCGGTGCTTGAACGCTCGCGCTCACCGCGCGAAGGCAGCAAAGTAGGCGTAGCATCTAAAGCTAGTGCGGTAAGTTCTTCATCGAGCCATGCTTGACCCAACTGGACGTGTTTAGCGTAACTGCGCAGAAAACCACGGGCAAAAACGCTTGGCCCCAGGGCATCAAAGTTCCCGGCTTCCATCTGCCGAACCGCGCTAGATTGAACTTTAATCGCTTGGCTAACGTCCTCGACGCTTAAGCCCAGCTTTTCACGCGCTTCGCGTAATTTAAGGCCCAGTGACGGTGCGCCCTGTTGGTGGTCAGCCAACGTATATTCAGAAGCGCTCATTGAGCCCGCTCCGTGCTGTTAGATTGATCGGAAGAGTTTAGTGTTTGATTAGGGGTTTTCTCGGTACTACGTGCATTTTCAGGATCGGGGAACTCATTAATCAAGCGCTCTCGATACACGGCAGCGGCGCTTGCATCGCCCAATTTTTCTTCAACTTGCGCCGCAAGCTTTAGGAATTCAGCGCTCTGTTCAAGCCCGGAGGATTCATGACGCTGCAAAAATGCGCGCGCATTCATCGACTGACCACGCGCAAAAAGCAAGTCTGCAAGGGGGAGAAATGCTTCAGTGGTATTTGGATCTCGTTCTAGCGCGAGCCGCAAATATTTTTCAGCAGCCTGCATGCGTCCTGCTGCCCGTGCGCACTTCCCAGCATTCGACGCGGCTAGAGCTGGCGTTTGATAAAACGGGTCGTCTAGGGCTACTTTGAATTCTTTGTCCGCGTCTTCATAGCGGCCGATGCGGCATAAAAATTGGCCGAAGTTATTGCGCACATTGCCTTTTTTGGGTTCCAATTCGGTGGCGCGACGGTAATTTTTTTCTGCCAAGTCCGGCCGAGCTATTTGCTCGTACAGTACGCCGATACTGGAATAGGCGACCGCAGACTTCGGGTTAAACTTGAGCGCTTTCTCAAAGCGTTCAAGCGCAAGCTCAGTGTGTCCACGTTGCATATAGCCCACACCTAAATTGACTTGAGTCTCGGCGGCGCTGTTGCGTTCGGCTGCACTTTGGGGCGTGCCATCGTTGGCTGAACCCGTAGTTGCGCACCCGGTCATTTGGAGTGCAAAACATAAAGCAATCATTGCAAGTATGGTTTTCATGCTGCTGCCCCTAACGCGGAAAAACTTGATTCATCACTGATGATGTCCGCATCCACATGCGCTAGCCTGCTTGCTTGTCCATCCAATACGCGTTGGTGCGTTGCCTGACGGCGTGTTCGATCTTGTACTTTGCCGACGAGCTGGCCGCAGGCGGCATCAATATCATCCCCACGTGTGCGGCGTACGGTTGCGACGTAACCCGCCTGCATTAAAATAGTTTGGAAACGTTCTATCGCGGCTGCGTCTGAGCGAAGGTATTTTGTACCCGGAAAAGGATTGAACGGAATTAAATTAAGTTTACTCGGTACAGTGCGCAAAATTTTTGCCAGTTCGCGTGCATGCTCGGGCTTGTCGTTAATGCCCTTGAGCATGGTGTATTCAAACGTTACCGACGCGCGCGGACGCTTGCTCACGTAACGATTACAAGCATCCAGCAGCTCCGAAATCGGATACTTCTTGTTGAGCGGCACTAACTCGGAACGTAGTGCATCGTTCGGCGCATGCAGTGAAACAGCCAAACTGACATCGCACGTGGCACTCAGCGCGTCAATCATTGGCACCAATCCAGCCGTCGATAAGGTGACGCGTTTGTTAGCTAGGCCAAAGCCATAGTCGTCACGCATAAGATTCATCGCAGCAACGACATTGTCAAAATTTAAAAGCGGCTCGCCCATCCCCATCATTACGACATTAGTAATACGGCGATTGCCCTGCTCGTGCTTTAAGCGCTGCGCGGCAAGCCAGACCTGACCAATGATTTCGCCAGCGCTCAGGTTACGATTAAAACCTTGAGTTCCAGTTGAGCAAAACGTACAGGCCAAACTGCAGCCAATCTGCGAGGACACGCACAGCGTGCCTCGGTTCGGCTCAGGAATGTACACCGTCTCGACCGCATTTCCGCCGGGCAGGCCGATCAGCCATTTGGCGGTTCCATCGGCAGCATTTTGTTCGTGCATTAGCGTAGGCGCTAATACATGAACCGTCTCTCCCATTTTGGCGCGCAGCGCTTTGCCAAAATCGGTCATTTGCTCAAAGTCAGTGACGCCGTGGTGATAGATCCACTTCATCATTTGATGCGCGCGAAATTTCTTCTCGCCCAAGCCTAAAAAGTACGCCTCCATCTGCGCACGATCAAAGTTGAGTAGGTTGATTTTTTCGACGCTCACGGCAGTTCCTAAAATATTTTACGAAAACAAGTTTTTGTTAATTCATTTCGCCAAGGCAAAACGAAGGAGATAATTTAGTGCGCGCAGACTTGCGTGCCAGCAAAGAAGTAAGCAATTTCTTGTGCGGCTGTTTCCGCCGCATCCGAGCCATGCACGGCGTTTGCGTCAATGCTGCTGGCAAAATCGGCGCGAATGGTGCCTGGCGCGGCTTTCTTTGGGTCGGTTGCGCCCATCAAATCACGGTGCGTAAGGATCGCGTTTTCACCTTCCAGGGCTTGAATCATCACCGGCCCTGAGATCATGAACTTCACTAAATCTTTGAAAAAAGGGCGTTCGCGGTGTACTGCGTAAAATCCTTCAGCTTCTAGTTGGCTCAACTGCGCCATTTTCGCGGCGATCACTTTGAGGCCGGCGGCTTCAAAACGTGCATAAATTTGTCCGATTACGTTTTTTTGAACTGCGTCAGGTTTGATAATTGAAAGGGTACGCTCTAGCGCCATTGGGAACTCCAAAAGTTAAGGTTGAAAAATTTTAAGAAAGCTGGACGGTAAGTATTTGATTATTATAGTTTTAGTCTGGTCAACGCAGCTGTATTTAGCTCAAGCGATAAGCGAAGATTTGCGTTCACCTCGTTGAATACATTGGGGTTTTGTGCGCGTGAACATGACAATCCGCGAAGGATAGCATGCGCTGACTAGAGTCTAGACATGAAAAGTGGCAGCCAAGGGGCGTTATTGCGCCCAAATCTTAACGACTCGTTCACGCAATTTAGTTGAGCAGGCTTAACGGATCGCTGCGTACTTTGTTGATTGAGCAAATTTTGCCGCTGACCAATGACCCGGGCAACAGCGCGCGCATTTTTGTCAGCACCGACGTCGGCGTGTTTGTGTCCTTCGACTCCGGTTCAAATTTTACTGCCGCCGACAGAGGCATGCCGCTAGGTGCAGTTATCAACGATTTGGAAACCACCGCCAACCCACCCGCTTTAGTTGCGGCTAGCTACGGGCGCGGCGCGCGGTTGCTATCTTTGGATGCGGAGACTATTTTCAAACATGGCTTTGAGTGAGCGCACCCGATACGTTCCTTACTCACCAATATCAATTTGCTTATCCGCCGCATCGCCCTGCGCAAGCAGTGCGGCCAATACTTCAGGCCGTAGCACGTAGTTTCCGTCCAAACCCGACTCCGGCCCAGGTTGCGGCCATTGCGCCTTGTCCAACACGCTAAACTGCGCCTGTAAGGCACTGAGCACGGTGCTTCTAGTAGCGGCATCGCCAGTGTAATCGAAACCCGTCAAGCTGATTTGTAGGCCCAAATTCAAGCGCTTGTCGAGGGCGACTAAACTTCTGCTAGCAAAGCGACGAATCGCCGGGCGGTCATCGCTTAGGCTTTGCAGCAGCCAGGGCACCCGGACATACAGGGATGCTACCGATGCCGCTTGATCTAGCTGCCCTAACTCATAGGCGGCAATAGCTTGGCGCACCGGGTCACCGGCCAACAATGCCACAAGGCCGTCACTTAATTGGCTATCGGCGCCATCGCCACGCACTAAAGCGACGTTGGCGGCGGCGGCTTGCTTTGGCCATTGTTGCGCAATTTTCGCAGCTGCCCACGTAGGTGGGCGTTCGGCGTGGCAGTTCAAACAGGCATTCGGCTTGCCTGCCGCTAAGTCGGCCGCAACATTTGGGGTGCTGATTAAATGCGTACGGTGGATCTCCATAACGCCATACACCGCGCGCGGCATATGGCAGCCCATGCAGCGCGCGCCGGGTGAATCGGGCTGATGGCCGGTGTGCTGCGCAATTTGGCTCTTGAGTTCTTGGTGGCAGCGCAGGCACGGTGCGTCGCCTGCCTCGGGGGTTTTGCTCGGCAGCATGCTTGCCGGATCACCACTGTGCATCGTGTGGCAACGCATGCAGGTGAGCTTAGGATCTTGTGCGCATTTGGACGCGGTTTGACCTTGATACTCGTAGGCGGTCAAACGCGGCGAGCCATCGCTCCAAAAACGGTTGGAGAATAAATGCGGCAGTGTTGCACTTGGGCTTGGCGTGTCTTGCCTAAGTACGGTGAGGTGATCTTCCAAAACATCGCCAGGCCGGTAAGTTAACCCGCTGGAATAAAGTGCATCAATATCACTGGCTGACTTGGGTGTGCGCCCGGCGTGGCAGGCACCGCACACGGCATTGCTGCGTTGCGCGGTCAATTTATCCGGGTTGACGATACTAAAATCTTGCACGCCCAATTTAGCCAACATGCGTTCGGGGATTTGCTGCATTCTTTTGACGTGCATCGCACCCGGCCCGTGGCAGCTTTCGCAGGCAATGCCTAAGTCGGCAAGATGGGTGTCAAAGCGTAGCTCGGCGCGCACATCCACGCGCTCGCCCGATTGTGCGCGGGCACGCACCTCGGCCAAGTTTGTAACCTTCGGCTGCGGCCCAGTGTTATGGCAAAACACGCAATTGGTATTCCAAGTGGTGACTTGCGCATCGAATGCCTGCGCGTCTGAACCTAAAAATGCCGCATTCATGTGAACCCAGCGCTGCTCGCCGATGTGCCATAAATAGTGCAGGCGATAGTAAGTTTCGCTTTTCTCATCGCGCATCAAATATTGTTGGTAGCGATGCGAACCCACGGTGCGCGCGATCTTTAATTGTGCGATAGCTTGTTGCGTGTTCGGGTCAAAATAATCAAAGCGAAACTCGCCATCCGCTTGGATTGGCCGCACCAGACCGCCAAACGCGGTTAATGCCTGACCATCAAAGGCACCGCGCACGCTTTTTTCGTTCGCGGCTTGCGTCATCGTTCGGTGAAAGGTTTTGGCCCAGCTGGCGTGGCGATCCTGGTGGCAATCAAAACATGCCTCCGCGCCGGTGTAAGCAATTGCAACCGCCGGCGGTGGCGTTGCGCTTAGATTTCGGTAGGAACTAAACAACAGAGCGCCCGTGCCGACTATTAGCAATAACAAAGCAACGCCCACCCATTTGTAGCTCATGCGCATTTGAATCAACCGTTTTCCTGCGCAATCCTCGCTTCCATCGCGAGCTCCAACGCTTCCAAGAGCGCAATGGCATAGATTTCGTCCAACTGCTCATCACTTTCCGCCAGTTGATCGCGGATTTCCTCGCGCAATTGCCGCAAGCGCGCTTTCGCCAATTCGGCTTCGTCAAACGTCAGCAGCTGATCAATTGCACCGGTAGCACTTCCCAACGCGAGCATCGCTAGCGCCAACAAGGAAGTATCAATGCCAATCGCGGCACGGCGCAGTTCCTCTAAGCACTCAATTTGCGCCTGATTTGAGCGCACTGGGTAGTTGCGGCGGCCAAAAAAGCCGAAGGAGCGCTTGGGCGTATGCAAAATATCGCGCCGAACTAGGGCATCTAAAAGATCATCGCGCAATTGCGGCAACTCACGCGCGGTATGTTCGATCGCCGATTGCGGGCTCAACTGGCCAGATGCGCGCACCACCGAGCGCAGTGCTGCGGTAAGTAATGGGTGGCGGCTGGGCAGTGTATCTAGTACTACGACAACACCGTTGCGCAGGCCGATACGCGTTTGCACCGCCAGCTCCATTAGCAATGCGCAGGCCAGAATGCGCTGATCGTGCAGTGGTGCCAATTTTGGCCGGGTCTGGCCGGTCAGCGGGTCAAGCGCGATCAGGCTCAATGTTTCAGCAATAAGCATTCTCGGCCCTATTCAAATTTTGTCAGTGCAAAAATCAGCCGTGCACGCTGCACGCTTTGTTGCGCATTCGCATCGTTGGTGGCCCTGGAACCTGAAACAAAGGCTTCAAAGCGATTCAGCCGTCCATCCAATGCTAGGGCCTCGTCGGGTAAATGATGTTTTAGCAAATCCATACCATCACTCAAGAGCAATAGCCCAAGCAGCCAAAGATCACTTAAGCCCAAATTCTCTGCGCCCTGCGCCAAGAGCTTGACCGTTTCCAAATAGCTGCTGGTGGACTGTACTGAATAGGACATCTGCGAAAAAATGCCAAATTTACGCTTTCTCTCTTCAATCAGTATGCCGCGCCGCACCAGTGAAGCGAGTAAATCTGGTGCAATTCGCGGCATTGCACGGCTTACCGCATCGACGGCCTCAAGGGGCGTTTGCGCGCGTTTACGCACGATCGCTTGCGCATCATTAAGCAACATGTAATGCGCAGAAATATCTTCGCGCGCAACAATGTGCGGCCCAGCCAGCGTTAGCCGACCCAATGCGGTTAATTCTATTAAGCAAGACGCCGCCAGCCAGCGATTCAGCGCGGCAGGCGCGCGCGCTTGATCCCAAGAGGAGCCGTCGAGTTTGCGATCAAGCAGAAGTAGGTGTTCGGCTAGCAGCATTACAGCGTGAAGCCGGTGTGCACTGCAAACCTCGGCGAAAGCGCGTCACTTTTGCTTAGCGCGTTCGGCCAAAGCAAAACTTGCTTGCTTTGGATGCCCTGCCAGCGCAAAACACATTTAATTTGAATGTTTCGCCAGGGCAAAACACGAGCTTTTGTTTTCATAGGCAATTGGCAATTCAATGGCAACGAGCATTTCATCGGCGGTTCGGGCTTGCAAGTCGAACAGGTTGCACGCAGCCTACGGCAAAATAAAAATTATATAAATCAAGTGCTACAGAATAAGGGAAGTTTGTAATGTCTGAAACCCAAATACCCGCTTTCATTCGTGAATTAAAGCGCGCACTCAAGGCCGCAGGAAAAACTTACAGCGATGTCGCGGCGCACTTGGAAGTCAGCGAACCGGCGATTAAGCGTACGTTTTCGCTCGGGAATTTCACGCTGGATCGGTTTGAACAAGTTGCCAGATTTGCGGGTTTGTCCTTAGAAGAGTTGATTGACCGCGCCGCCGAACGGCCGCCAGCGATTTCGCGCTTGACACAAGAACAAGAAGAAGAGCTGTTTGGCAACGTACGTTTGCTGCTGGTGACGAATTTAGCGCTGAATCACTGGCGGTTTAATGAAATTCTTGAGCATTTTGATTTTACTGAGCACGAATTGGTGCAGCTAATGGCGAAGCTCGATCGCATGCGCATGATTGAGCTGTTACCTGGCAACGAAGTGCGGATACTGGTTAGTCGGCAGTTTTCCTGGCGCCCAGCCGGCCCGGTGCAGCGCTTTTTCAATCAATTTGTGCAAAAAGAGTTTTTCGACAGCAACTTCGAGAAAACCGGCGAACGGCTGATCTTCTTGTCGGGGATGTTATCTAGCGCAAACTTGACGCGCTTTCATCAAGCGATGGGGCGGCTAGCGCAAGAATTTGACGAACTGGTGCGCGAGGATTCGCGCCTGCCGCTCGCCGAGCGCCATACGACGTCCTTGGTGGTGGCTTTGCGGCCGTGGGCATTTCCACCGTTTGCGCGCTATCGCAAAAAGCCAAGTGGCAAGAAGCTTTAAGCGATGGTGCCGAATCTAGATGCGCACGAACTCATCCTAAAACGTTCGATTGCGTGGCTTGAACAGGCCGTGATTGGCCTCAACTTTTGCCCGTTCGCAAAAGCGGTGCATGTGAAAAAGAAAATTTTCTGGCAGCTCAGTAACGCAGGCGACATAGACACGTTGCTGAGCGATTTACGCGGCGCATTGCTCGCGCTAGCCGCAGCACCCGTCGAACAAATTGAAACAACGCTGCTGATCCACCCCTATATATTGGTTAATTTCGCCGACTACAATGAATTTTTAGCGCTTGCCGATGCGCTAATTGTCGAATTGGATTTGGATGGAGTTCTGCAAATCGCAAGTTTCCATCCGCAATATTGTTTCGCTGACGCACATCCGAATGATTTGAGTAATGCGACCAATAAGTCACCCTATCCCATGCTGCATTTATTGCGCGAGGACAGCATCAGCGACGCCGTACAGATTTATCCTGATGCGCACACTATCGTCGCGCGCAACCAAGCGACAT
>JAYVAQ010000562.1:0-2963 GCA_043750875.1 Rhodanobacteraceae bacterium | reverse complement strand
GTTTTTATTGCCTGCTTTCGCGCAAGCCCAAGTAACGCCACCCGGCCCCAGCATCTGCCTAAACGGCCCCTTGCCACCATTTCAATCTGGCAGCACGCCCA
The DNA here is from genome assembly GCA_043750875.1 of Rhodanobacteraceae bacterium. Taxonomy (GTDB): domain Bacteria; phylum Pseudomonadota; class Gammaproteobacteria; order Xanthomonadales; family SZUA-5; genus JANNYA01. Next base: position 2,862 of record JAYVAQ010000562.1, on the reverse strand, counting down.
GTAACCCCGGCCGTTGGAGCAACCCAGATCGCCCAGGTTTGAGCTGGGATTTCACGTTTAATCCAGACCCGAATAATCCCAATAATCGCACGCTAACTGCGTTCTGGTACGGCTTTGCTTCGCCACCGCCGCCGCCGCAATCTCCCATACAGCCTTTGTCGCCGACCGTGACACCAGGCGAGCCGATTTGGTACATCAGCAACAGCGTGCAATATGATGCGGTTAGCTGGCAGGCCGAGCTATATCGTGCGGCGCAAGTATCCAATGGCGCGGGTGGCTTCACGGCAGTGGTGGCCGACACAGTCGGGCATGTCGCGGTCAGCTTTGTGCCCGGCCAGCCTGAGCACATGGCGGTCAGTTGGCAATTGCGTACGATGGCGGCCCCAGTTACCGAGTGCATTCAGCGCTTGGGCAGCGACGCGAATCCTAGCCGCACGGTGATCGAGCAAGTGGGGCCGGCGTATTCGGGTTTGTGGTTTCCGCCGCTGAGTTCCGGCTGGGGTTTTCAGGCGCTAATTGATTTGCGCGCGGGTGCTAGCGCCGCAGTCGAGTTTCGCGAGTCGAATATCGTTTCGGTGTATGACACCAATGGGCAGCCGGTTTGGTTTGCTGCCGATGGCTTGCCGAACGGCGCTTGGAGTAGCACGCCACCGCCGCTAGCCGTTACCGAGTTGTCGCTGAAATATGTGCGTGCAACTTACGATGTGACTGCGGCCACGGTGCCGTGTGTCAGCGGCTGCACCGCGCTGGTGCCCGCAACGGGCGCGGGTGTGACGAAGTTTTGGCGCAGTTATGTGAACCCTGCGCAGGGTTCGGTCGGTGTGAATGTCAATGCGCAATTTGCCAATGCGCAATCTGGCAGCCGGGCGGTGAACTTTGTGCGGCCAGCAAGTGCTTCGGCAAGCACTCTTTTGGTCAGTGAAAAGCTAACGCAGGCGTCCAATATTGTTGCCAGCCCCACCAATTGCGTACCGAGCGAGCCGAACGCGACGACCTGCCCGGTGGCGGTGTCGTGGGCGGTGTTGACGACTGGGCTTTTCGGCACGGTCAATGCTTTGCCGTACATGCGGGATTTAGAAACCCCATTTACGGAGACAGCGCTGCCGGCCAATAGCTCGGGTGCGATTGTGATGAACTTAGCATTAGGCAGACGCTATCAATTTGTGCTGCGCAGTGGCGGCCAAATCATTGCGCAATCCAGCGAAGTTCGCACGTTGTCACAGCGGTTAGATGACCCGGCCTACGACACATTGCAGAACTATATTCCTGCCGCGCAAACGGAGTATGCGGGCACCGGCGGCGGTTCGGGCGGCACCAGCGGCGGTCAAGCCAGCTACAGCATTCCAGTGCAAATGGCGCCTGGCCGCCACGGCATGCAGCCCAGCGTTTCTCTGAATTATTCCAGCCGCGCGGGCAACGGTGTTGCGGGTATGGGTTGGAGCGTGTCGGCGGCTTCTTCGCTGCATCGCTGCCCGAAAACGCGGGATCAGGATGGCATGGCATCCGCAGTAAATTTTGGCGTTGAGGATCGTTTGTGCTTGGACGGGCAGCGGCTCATTCCTTTGCTGGTAAACGCCACCTATGGCGCGGCAGGTACCGAATACCGCACCGAGCAAGACGGGCAGGCGAAAATCGTGCAATTGGGCGGTAATTTAATTTCGCCAAACACCTATTTTGTCGTGTATCGCGCCAATGGCGTGCGCGATTATTACGGTGCAGTGGCGGCAGCCAATGACACCAGCACGCCGGACGTCAGTGCGCAACAGCTGTTGAGCGGTAATCCAATCCCGTTGTCTTGGATGCTGCGGGAATCGCTGGATCGCAGCAGCAACACAGTGCGTTATAGCTACACCGCGTACGGCTCGGGCGAGCTTTTGCTACGTCAGATTAACTACACAGGTATCATCGGCACACCGGGCAACCGCACGGTGGTGTTTAGCTACACCACGCGAACAGACCCTTCGGTCAGTTACTTGGCCGGATTTGCCACTGAACAAACGCAACGCCTGACGACCATCGCCAGCACCACGGGTACGCAAAACGTGCGCCAGTACGAGCTCATCTATGCGTTGAGTGCATCCAGCGAGCGTAGCTTGTTAACCGCAGTGTCCGAATGCGGCTTCGAGGGAACCACTAAAAAATGCTTTAAGCCGACCACTTTTGATTGGGATCAAGCGCCGGTTTCGTTTGAATCATCTCCTCTAGACCAACTGAATACCGCGAATTTACCGCGCCCGGCGGGCGTTCCATCGACTTGGGTGTATTTGCCCTTGGGATTTACACCGATTGGCGACGTGAACGGTGACGGCACCAAAGAGCTGCGCGTTGAAGGCGGCTGGAATGCGCCGGATACCAATGCTGGGTTTATTGACGCAAATTATTTGCTTTCGCAAAACCCGGATCGTTCGTTGTCATCCATCGTGCATTTGCCGCCAACGCACGTATTGAATACAACCCGTGCCAATGAAATCAGCGATTTCAATAACGATGGCCGAGTCGACTTCGTGCAAGTTCCAACTAGCCGCCCCGGTTTTATGACATTGAGTTACTACGACCCGAATATAGTGGTGCAGGGTGTAGCAAGAGAAACCTTTTCGATTGCGCGAATTGTCAGTGTTTTCATGCCAGCGTTAGCAGCACCCACGCAACGGCAAAACGCACAACCGGGTTTCTCTGAGGCCAATGATTGGCCGAATTTGATCGATGTCGATGGCGATGGCTTGACCGATTTGGCCGGTAGCTATCCAGTGCCAGCAACGCCCAGTTGCGCCGCCACGAACGGCAGTACCACAGCGATTGCCTATGCGTGGTACAAAAATTTAGGCCCCGCAGGCGACGATCAAATGCGCTTCAGTACAACTA
>JAYVAQ010000561.1:0-2186 GCA_043750875.1 Rhodanobacteraceae bacterium | reverse complement strand
TGCTCACGCCAATAACGGGCGGCGCTGCCGAACCATATTGCAGCTGATAGCTGCGTACCAAAACAATTGCGGCAGGCACAGAATTATTCGGCGTCTTTGTTTCAATCTTTGTTAAAACCTGCGTCTGACGGCTTAAAAAGCCACCCAAACCCGCTGAGCTCAAATCCGGACGCGGGGTGTAGCTAAATTCCACGGTGCGATTACCTGGGGTACCGATAACGCCGGTGTAATTGATTTTTTTCAGTAACAGCTCACCCGAGCCATAGCTATCGTCTGCAGTGCTGTAGCTATAGAGCACGGTGTTATTGCTGCGATCCAAGGATTCACGCAGCATCCAAGCAAGCGGTTTAGCATTGCCGCTCAAACGCTGTTGCGCATCTGCATCCGCGCTGCTGCTGTCGTTGGCACTGGCGCGTGCGCCATAAAAATCGCGCATGCCATCGGCCCGATACACGATGAAATAGGTGTCAGGCGAGGTTGCGTCCAAATCCCCGCCTAATTGCACAACTTTCGCCTGCCCGTCTTGCTCGGTGCGATAGCTCGTGCCATTAATGCCATAGCCGCCACTGACTTCAATCAGCCGCTGGCCATCCAAACACAGTCTATCTGCGGCGCTGAATTTCACCACCGAACTCTCGCCATCCTGATCCCGTGTTTTTGGGCAGCGATGCAGTGACGAAGCCGCCGACACGCTCCAGCCCATGCCTGCCACGCCGTTGCCCGCGCGGCTGGAATAATTCAACGAAACACTCGGCTGCATGCCACGACGACCGGGCGCCATTTGAATTGGGATTGAATAGCTGGCTTGACCGCCGCTGGTGCCGCCTGACCCGCCGCCGGTGCCCGCATATTCTGCTTGCGGTGCGGGTTCATAGGGCAACAAACCGCCATAGGCTGGGTCATCCAACTTCGGTGACAGCGCACGAATTTCGCTCGACTGCGCTATTTCAAAGCCAGAGGCCGTGCGCAGCACAAACTTGACGCGTTTGCCAATGGTCAAAGGGTAATTCCTGGAGCCGGAGCTCGTCGTCGCGACCGGCAACACTGAAAATGGCGAGTCCAAGTCACGCACAAAAGGTAGCGCGTCATAGGTCGGGTACGGGCTGTTTAAACGCACTGCCCAAGTCACTGCAACAAAGCAATAGCCCGCGTTGGTATCACTGGGTAAGCAATTGGTTGGGCTTGCGATAATGTTGGTGGGTTGCGTCAGCTTTTGGCTGGCATACAAAACGCTGGCTGAAACGTTTGGCGGTCGAGAAAAATTTATCGCGCGTGTATTCCCGCCGTTAACGTAATTGCCAATCACTTGCACGCCGACCGTGCCGGTCGCCGGATCGCTGTAGCTGCGCCAAAATTTCGCCACGCCGCCAGAATTTATCGGTACTTCAACCGTGCAATTGCTGACACAACTCGCCTGCGCTGCAGTTACATCGTAAGTTGCCCGCACATATTTGAGTGCCATCTCCGTCTGCGCGAGAGGCGGCGGCGTGGAACTCCATTGGCCATTGCTACCGACGCTGTCTGTTGCAAGCCAAACCGGCTGACCCGCAGCGTCGTACAGCGAAACAATATTCGATTCACGAAATTCTGGCACCGAGCCGCTGGGGGCCGGACGCGAATCAATCAAGGCCTGATAGCCCCAGCCGTAATTGGCAGGTGCAAACCATAAACCAGAATAAGGTGGGCCAACTTCCTGCACCACTGAGCGACTTGGATTGCCATCACTGCCTAAGCGTTGAACGCACTCCGTCACAGGGGTCGTCATCGAAGTCAATTGCCAACGGACTGCCATGTGCTCTGGCTGACCCGGTACAAAGCTGACCGCAACGTGGCCAATCGTTTCGCCAATGCCCGAGGTGCCGCCAGAGGTTTGAATGGCGCGATACAGGGGCGCTTGCCAGTCTGGGCTCAAATTACTGTACTGCACAGAATGGCTGATGTACCAAACCGGATCACCCGCTGGAGCAAAACCATACCAAAGCGCAGTCAGCGTACCGCCGTTATTGTGGTTCGACGTATCCGGATTAAACGTGAAATCCCAGCTCAAGCCTGGGCGATCTGGGTTGCTCCAACGGCCGGGGTTACTCGGCGTGCTGCCAGATTGAAATGGTGGCAAGGGGCCGTTTAGGCAGATGCTGGGGCCGGGTGGCGTTACTTGGGCTTGCGCGAAAGCAGGCAATAAAAAC
>JAYVAQ010000560.1:0-2192 GCA_043750875.1 Rhodanobacteraceae bacterium | reverse complement strand
CAACGCTTGGCAAGCCGCCGCGCTGCCCTGGGAAAATGCAGGCGCGTTGAGCATGCAAGAACAACAACGTTACTCACGCCAACTGCTGCTTCCTGAGTTGGGTTTAGCGGGTCAAGAAAAGTTACGGCGCGCAAAGATATTGTTGGTTGGCGCGGGCGGGCTGGGTTCTCCGGCCGCGCTTTATTTAGCTGCCGCTGGCGTCGGCACGCTCGCAATTTGTGACGGTGACACGGTTGATCTGACGAATCTGCACCGACAGATTCTGCATCGTACTGAGGCGATCGGTACGGCGAAAACGCGCTCGGCGGTGGCGCAGCTGCATGCGCTGAATCCGCTGGTGCAATTGATTGAACTGCCAGCACTGTCTGGCGAAAACATTGATCACTTACTGCCAGATTTCGACATTGTCGTCGATGGCTCAGATAATTTCGCGACCCGTTTTCTGGTCGCTGATGCCTGCGTGAAACATAACAAGCCGCTGATTTACGGCGCCGTGTTGCGCTTTGAAGGGCAAGCGAGTGTATTCCTTGGCCCAGCTGATGCCACGGGTAAAGCGCCGTGCTATCGCTGCTTATTCCCGGCACCGCCACCGCCAGAACACGCACCAAGCTGCTCACAGGCGGGCGTTTTGGGAGTGGTGCCGGGTGTAATTGGCACGCTGCAAGCGACCGAGGCAATCAAGCTCATCACCGGTATTGGCCGAAGTTTAAGTGGCCGGCTGCTGATGTTTGATGCGCAAAATATGCGGTTTCGTGAAATTGCTATCCCACGCGATCCGCACTGCCCGAGCTGCGCACCGGGTGCGCAAATTCGCTATGCGACGAACGCAATTTACTGCGAAGCCTAATTTGACAAAGCCTAATTTGACAAAGCCTGATTTGACAAAGCCTGATTTGGCAAAGCTTGATTAGCCACGCGCGACTTATTTTTTAGCGGCCGATTTTTTATCAATCGTGCCAGCAATAAAAATGTAAGCACCGCCGCAAAAATAAGCGGCTCAGTCTGATCCTTCTTCACTAGCCAAAGAAAGTGAATTACACCCAACGGCGCGATTACATACGCCAGTTTGTGCAACTGACGCCAACGCCGACCAAGTTTGCGCATCATGGCTGCGGTTGAGGTTAGCGCAAGCGGTATCAGCAATAACCAGGCGGTGAAACCGACGGTGATGTAAGGGCGTTTTAGAATATCTGAAAATATTTGCGCCCAGCGGCCTTGCAAGTCCAGCACTAGATAGACGTTGAGATGGCAGCAGGCCAGGGCAAAAGCCCATAGACCCAACATCCTTCGATAATGCAGCCATTCGCTTATTCCCGTAAGTTTGCGTAGCGGCGTCATGGCAAGGCTCAACAGCAAAAAAACTAGTGCCCACCAGCCTGTACGTAAAGTTAGCGTGCGTATCGGATCGGCACCGAGGTCGTTATAAACAGTGTCATTGATCATCAGCGCAAGCGGCAATGCAGCGATGGCGTGCGCTAGAAATTTTAACTTTTTTGTGGGCATGATTGTGAGGTGTTGATGTTGCTTCGAAACTCTGCAAGCAACTTCGCATCGGCTTTTGACAACGCCAATTTTGCCAGTAGATCTGGCCGCTTAAGCCAAGTTTGACCTAAGCTTTGCATACGCCGCCACCGCGCAATTTCGGCGTGATTGCCGCCTTTCAAAACTTCGGGCACGTCGCCCTCCGGGGCTTTTTCCGGGCGCGTGTAATGCGGGCAATCTAGCAAGCCATTTTCAAACGAGTCCTGTTCGGCGCTCTCAATTTTATTCAAGACGCCCGGTAAAAGGCGAGTTACCGCGTCAATTACCACCAACGCGCCCAACTCCCCGCCACTCAAAACGTAGTCACCAATGGATAGCTCTTCATCCACGTGGTGATCGATAAAACGCTGATCAATGCCTTCGTAGCGGCCGCACAGCAAAATCATTCGTGGTTGCACACTAAGCGCCCGTGCGCGAGCCTGATTAAAAGTCGGGCCTTGCGGTGAAAGCAACGTAACCGGGGCAGGCGTTGCATCGTCTTTGCGAAGCTTTGCTAGTGCTGACTTGAGTGGCTCCAACAGCATCACCATGCCCGGCCCACCGCCATAAACGCGCTCATCCACACGTCGGTAAGCGTCGGTTGTGAAATCCCTTGGGTTGTAGCACTGCACTTGCACTTCATTTCGCGCAATTGCGCGGCCGACCACTCC
>JAYVAQ010000559.1:0-4513 GCA_043750875.1 Rhodanobacteraceae bacterium | reverse complement strand
CGCACCTAAGCCTAAAACCGCTGTACCGTTGGTAATTACGGCGACCAAATTGCCGCGTGCAGTCACTGCGCTAGCTTGATTTGGATCCTCGACGATGGCCTCACAAGCGAACGCGACGCCGGGCGAATACGCCAGCGCCAAGTCTTGCTGGGTAGTCATTGGCTTAGTCGGCGCGACTTTTATTTTTCCGGGCGGGTATTGCCGGTGGTACTCCAACGCCTGCGTCTTCAGTTTTTCCAGCGCTTTTTGCTTATCTTGGGGGGATTTGTCGGATGCAGCTTTATCTTGGCTCATGACCGGACCTGTGGGTTTGAAAAGCAGGGCCGTTGAGGATAGCGTTAAGCGAAAAAAATCGCGCGCGATATTTTTTGCATTTTTTTTATCGGCTTAATGCGGATGCGTCATTCAGCTTCGCTAGTTGCTAAAACAAACGAGGCTCAGTATATTTCCGCCCTCTCGCCGTCCACGCGAGCACTGGTTTGGAGAGGTGGCAGAGTGGTCGAATGTACCTGATTCGAAATCAGGCGAAGGTGTAAGCCTTCCGTGGGTTCGAATCCCACCTTCTCCGCCATCTCCGAAAGCAGCGTAGCCGCAGTAGTCGGTATGCAATTTAGCTTCTCCGCTTTCCCGCCTCAGAAAGCAAAGTAGCGATACCAGAGGGAATGCGCCTAAACTTCTCCGCTTTCCCGCCTCAGAAAGCAAAGTAGCCGCGCCATCGGGTATGCACCTCAGCTTGTCTTCTTTCCCTACGCCTGCCGCGCCTGTTCAAATCGCCCGGCACTTAAAATTCAAAACGAAGCCACACTCTGCAGCCGTTTTTCATGCACACAACTGCACTCGCTACACGTGCGCCGCGCGACATCCGCATCAAAACGCTCAAACACCGCCTTAAACTGCGTTTCGATATTGCTCAACACAAATTGCTCTTGATAAATTTTGTTGCCGCAGTTCGGGCAATACCATTCAAGTGCGTCAAGCTCGTGCGCTAAGCGCTTGCGTTCGATCACCAAACCTACCGATGCGGGTGCGCGCTGCGGTGAATGCGGCACTTTCGCGGGCAACAGAAAAATCTCGCCAGCTTTTATCGGAATATCGCGCGTCACCGTATTTTGGTGGCCTGAAACGGCCTCGCGAATGCGCAGCACCATTTCACCCTCGATCTGATAAAAAAACTCTGGCCCTTCTTCCACGTGATAGTCCGTGCGTGAATTGGGGCCGCCGACCACCATGCAGATAAAGTCTTGGTTTTGCCATATCACCTTATTACCAACCGGCGGTTGCAACAAATGTCGGTGCTCAGCAATCCAACTGAGCAGCGAAAACGGTAAAGCCGGGAATAGCGCCGTCGTCATTTAGACACCTGGCTTGGAAGGCGTGGCGTTTTCAAGCGGAGCCGCAATTGCCGGGGCGGCAGTCGCGGCGTCCAAAAGCTCAACCGTCATTCCTGGGCGCAACTTGGAACCGCCCTCACCCACGACCACATCCGCCTCGGTTAAACCGCTCAGTATTTCAACTTGGCCACTGCGGCGCGCGCCTAAAACGACGTCCACCCGCGCAACGGCATTGTTTGCGCCAATTTTATATACATAAGCTTGATCCGCCTGTTGTAGCACCGCAATTTCTGAAATTGCTAGCGCGCTACGTGTTTTCGCTTGCAAATTCACCGTTAACAGCATGCCGGGCAACAAAACATAGCCACCATCGTCGAGTTTAGGATTGGCGATTTTCGCGCGTACTTTCACCGCACGAGAACTTGCATCGATACGGCTATCCAGTGAGACAACTTCGCCAGAAAACTCTCGCTCCGTAAACGCTGAGCTACGCGCGACGATCAAATCGCCCACGTGCACTTGCGAGAGTTGGTTTTCCGGAATGGAAAAATCAACCTTGAGCGAAGCAATATCGTCCAAAGTGGTTATGGCCGTACCGGGTGTGACTAAAGCACCTGGAGAAACCATACGAAAACCCGTGACACCGGTAAACGGCGCGACAATGACGCGATCACTTAGCCGCGCCCGAATCGCTTCGCGGCGCGCCCGCGCTTGATCGCGCATCGCGCCCTGAGTGTCCAATTGCGCACGCGTGACCGTGCCTTGTTTAACGACGGTGCTGAGGCGCTCGAATTGCCGTTCGGCGTCAACAAACGCGGCTTGCGCTTCCTTAAGCGCTGCGACCTCAGCTCGGCCGGTCAACTCGACCAACACATCCCCGGCATTTACCGTTGCGTTATCAGAAAAGTTAATACTGGCGACGGTTTCGGTCACTTTTGCGCTGAGCGTAATCGACTCGTTTGCCGAGGTGGTTCCTATCGCGGCGATTTCGTCGACCCAGCTTTGCAGGCTCAACGGTGCCCGGAATACTTGCACCGGCGCGCCTGACGCTGCGCCAGCCGCGCCGGATGCATTCGCGCGTGGCGCATTCGATGGCTCCGACGCGCCGCACGCAACGAGGGCTGCAAGTACGAGAGATAGTGTGATTAGCTTGTAAGAGTTTATTTTCATAGCGTCCAGTTTACGCAAACATGCGCAAAAGAGCTGTCAATTGTTTTACGGTCATAATGTTTGCTACTCGTGATCTCTGCGGCAAAGCTGTCAAACCAGTGGGCTTTTTACGAGCTAGCAGATAATCGCGCCACTTTCGGTGGCGCGACAGTAAGAAATCGCGCCATAATTGCGCCAAACTCTTCAGCAATCGCGCCAAAGCAGCCTAATGAGAGAAATTTCGTCCACACCCAGCATCCAAAACATCGTTGAAAACAGAGTAGCGGGCATTAGCATTGCCGAATTGCAACAAAGTTTGCCGGAGCAATCGCGCCGAAATTTACAGCGCAAGCTGGCCGTTTTGATCCGATCGGGTGCACTTATCGCAATGGGTGCTGGGCGCGCGACGCGCTATCAAGCGCCAAAACACGCTGCGTTTGCGCCGCATCCAATTGCGGCGGCGCATAGTGCATTCCCAAGCTTTATAGCGGTTTCCACCGACAGTCTAGATATCCTGAACTACGTCGATCAGCCCTTGCACGCCCGCACGCCGGTTGGCTATCAGCACGAAATGCTGGAAGCCTATCAACCAAACAGCACTTTTTATTTGCCCAATTCCATGCGATTACAGCTGCGCAATATCGGTGCAACCGATGTCGAACCACGCCCCGCTGGCACGCACGGCCGCGCGATTTTAAATCGCTTGCTAATTGATTTATCTTGGGCGTCGAGCCAACTCGAAGGCAATACCTATACCCGTCTTGATACCCGCGAGCTGATCGAACACGGTCGCGTCGCCCATGGGCGTGCGGCCAGCGAAACCCAGATGATTTTGAATCATAAGGCCGCTATTGAACTGCTGGTTGATAGCACTGACGCGCTTGATTTCAATCGCTTTACAGTGATGAACCTACACAGCGCATTAGCGGAAAATCTATTGCCCAATCCTGCAGATGAAGGACGCCTACGCTCGCACTCCGTTGAAATATCGGGAAGCGTTTATCGCCCTTTGACCGTACCCGCTCAAATTAGTGATGGCTTTGATTTGATGCTAGAAAAAGGTTGCCAGATATCGGATCCATTTGAGCAATCTTTTTTCGTCATGGTGCATCTGCCGTATCTACAAGCATTCAGCGACATCAATAAGCGCACGTCCCGTTTGGCTGCCAACTTGCCGTTGATACGCGCAAACTTATGCCCACTAACCTTTCTTGACGTGCCTGAGGCAGCCTACAGCCGCGCAATTTTGGGTGTCTATGAAATGGGCCGTATTGAACTACTGCGAGATGTCTATCGCTGGGCCTACATTCGATCAACGCAAGAATATCTTGCAATCAAACAAGATCTCGCAGAACCCGATCCCCTACGGCTAGCGTATCGGGCGCTGATCAAGCAAGCGATATTCGAGATTATTACTCAGCCCGAAATTGAACCGATTGCACTGATACAACGTATGGGCGCACGCTTGCCAATACTCGATCGACAAAATGTCGAGGCGCTCATGATCGATGAACTACGCCGACTCCACGAAGGCGTCCTGGCCCGTTATGGCTTGCGGCCATCGCAGCTGGCGCTTTGGAGGGCTGGGCGTGCGGCTTCGCGATGAGTGTCGAAGACGCATGCTAGTAAAACACTCCTTTTCATGACTTGTTGCGCGGAAATCAATCGCCACATGGCATGTTCGAATTAGACTAGCAATGACCTTGTCCAAAAAACCGTTCCCGCTAGCTATGGCAATTATGCGGCAATTGCCGCGTGGGTTCGAATCAAATTCGCCTCAAATGCCGCTGGGGATTTAAACCCCAAACTTGAGTGCAGACGCTCCGTGTTGTACCAAGTAATCCAATCCAAAACACCCTGCTTCGCTTCTTCAATGGTTTGATATTTAGCACCGTGCACGCGCTCTGTTTTTAGTGACCCGAAGCTACTTTCACTGGGTGCGTTGTCCCAGCAATTGCCCTTCCGACTCATACTACATACGATTCCATGCCGAGTCAAGATGGCCTGATACTCGTGGCTAGCATACTGGCTAC
>JAYVAQ010000558.1:0-6874 GCA_043750875.1 Rhodanobacteraceae bacterium | reverse complement strand
TGATTGTGCGCAACGTTGTCTAAAAACTGCGGCGATTTCGCATCAATTTGGCTGTCAATGGCGGGCATTGCAACGGTCCGAAACGGGAATGTGGCGATGCTATCACTGAGGCATAGCGGATAGCTTTTTAGCTCTGCACCTACAAGTCGAGCGTATGGATCAATCGTGCACTTAAAAAGCCGTTAAAGCGGCTGCATCACCGGCATGCCCGCCGCCAGTCGTTCGCGAATCGAAAGCGCAACATGGTCGCGCAAATAAACTGGCAACGCATGTTCGGCAATAACTGGTTTGACGGCGCGCGATAGCAATGCAATCGCACTAGCTCGCGGCACCGCATTTTGACCTGGGTGCGGCTTAAATTTTTCCGCGTAACACAGGGCGCCTGAGCCCACGCAAGGTTCCAACGCATGCAAAACCAGCGCGTCGGGCCGACAAACCCGCTCCGCGTCGATTGCCACGACGAAGCCGTTCGCGTGATAAGAAAAGCGGCCTACGTAGATTTCGCCCATGCGCGCATCCAAAGCAACTAGAAGCTGTCTAGCCTGTAGTTCGGGCGTGGCGGTAAACGCATCGAACGCGGTGGCGGCCAACGTGGATACTGGCAATGCCGGAATATCCAACGCATAAGCAAAACCTTGCGCCACCGCCACCGCAAGACGCACGCCGGTGAACGCACCTGGCCCGCGCCCGAAGGCAACCGCATCCAGCTGCGTTTTCGCCACTCCCGCCTCACTCAGTAGCGCATCCACGAATACCAGCACGCTTTGTGCGTGGCGCTTGGCGCCTTCGATGGCGCGCTCGGTCACTTGCCCCTGATGCAAAAGTGCGACAGAGCAGCGTTCGGTTGAGGTTTCTATCGCCAAAATTGTGTTCATGACGCTACTTTCTCGTTTGGGTTAATTTCTTGGGCAGGCTCAGCCGCCCCCTGCCAGTTGATATTGCGGGTCAGAAACATAATCAACGCTAAAATAATGAGTAAGCCAACCGCGCCAAGCACCAGTGCGTATTGTTCGCGCGCCATCAGCGTAAATAAAAAGCCATAGGTGATTCCGATCACGCCACCCGCAATCGCACCGCGTTTGACGCCTTTGAGTACCGCCGAAGTGTACGCGCCGATCAACAGCGAGATTGCCGTTGCAGACAGTATGAACGCCATATCGAAGCCCATTCGCTCGGAAAGCGCTAGCAAAAGTAGATAAAACAGGCCTAAAGCCAAGCCAATTTGCAAATAATGCATCGGATGCAGTTTCACCTTAAGCAAGATCTCGACTAGAAAAAAGCCGGCGATGCTTAACGCCAAGAATAGAAATCCGTATTTCCCGGCGCGATCATTGCGCTGATATACGTCCCCCATCTGCACTAAATTTACGCCCAGAATGGAACTATCGAGGCTGCTGGAATCACTGTCCCGCAGTCCAATTTGCGGGAAGTTGCGATTGAACTCGGATACTTGCCAATTCGCTGTGAAACCTTTGGCATCGATTTTGTGCTCATACGGAATCAAGCCGCCTTGAAAACCAGGATCGGGCCAGCCACTAGAAGCGGTGTAATTAAGCGCGCGTGCGAGCGGCAGCATTCGTAAAGACTGCACTCCTTTCAGTACGTAAACCAGCTTGAATGGAATTGGCTTTTGCTGAGTGATCGCATCATTAAGCAAGGTTTGCGCACGTTCGCTGGCGCTTGGTGTGCTAATCAAGGCACCAAGCGCGCTGCCTTGACCAAAGGCATTTCCCCGGCTTGCCGCGCGCAATTCAATCCCGCCAAGTGTGAACGCGCTGATTTCACTCATGCCACGCACATCGGAGGTTAAAAACTCAAACTGTGCCGAGTTCAAGTTGATGCCCTCAATACTCGCTAGGCCTGCCAAATCTTCAGGCGCAAATTCACCACTCATTGTCACCGTTGCCACGTATACCGGCAGCTCGTAGGTGTTTGCCACCATGCGCTTGGTCACCACAATCGCGCTGCTGGCCTGTACTTTGTCCGCTAACACGGAATAGTCATTGATGGCTTGGCGCACCACCGATTTACCATCAACTTCTTCGGTGTAGCGGCGGGTAGCGCGCGCGCTCAAAAACGGCGGGCTGATGGTTTGCCGCCCGCCCCAGCCTTCAGTTACTCCGGCCTCAGCCACGGTGCGTTGGCCCATGCGTTCAAACAGCACGCCCCGCACCAGCGCCAAAGGAATCATTAGCAGCAATACTAATGCGCCAATCAGAAACATTTTCAAAGTTGTAGAAACGCCCGTTGTGATTAGGCCCGGTGCTATTGGGCTGAGCGATATTGGGCGACTAGGCGGCAAATTCGGCAGGTTCATGGCGCGTTCCTAAACATGGGAGCTGCAACCATGGGCGCAACAATGGGCGGTAGTTCGACCTAATTCTGGCAGTACTCAAGCCGATTCAGGCGATTCTGAGACGCTAATTGCGCAGCGCGTGGCTCAAAAGTCTACGGTAACCAAAATCTGATCGATATAAGTACCCGCCCGCACGCTGTGCTGACCGGCTTCGATACGGCCATAAACGGTGTGCCAAGTATCGCTACCATTGGCCGCCAAATTCATCGTCCCCGAGTTGCCATCGCCCCAAATAGCGACGCGCGTTGCCGCCAAATATAAGTTGTAGCGCAGCACGGAGATGTTTGAGTGCAATTCCCGCGTCGCGAAGCTGCCTTGGCCTGCAGACAGCGAGAGCGTGTAGTCCGCTGCAGGTGTGCATTGGACCCGGATTTGCCCGGTGCCATCCACTGCAGCCGCTGATATTGCATCGTAGCTGCCAAGTAGCACGGCTTGCACTTCTAGCGAACAGGCAGCCAAGCACGTTGCGTTTTGCAGCAACAACCAAGGCAGTAGTAAAGCCGATCGTTTGAACACCGCTTTCATCGCACAACTCCAGAGCAGCGGAACATGCCAAGATCAAGTAACGGCGCGATTTCGGCGGGTATTTGCACGGCAATGCGGCACTCACTGGCACGCCATTTCACCAAGAGCGCAAGCTCGCCCGGCAACACATCGCTCAGCAGCGCTTGGCCATCCATGCCCAGCGGCACGAGTTGGCGCGTATCTTCGCGTGCCACCGAGGCACCTGCGGGAATACCGTCGCCATCCTCCAGCACAATACGCAATTGCGCGCTGTGTTCGCGACTTACTGGAAACTGCACCAGCACGCCGCTGCGTGGCGCGGGCGTGGCGTTTCGCTCCAACGCCTCAATTCGGGCATCCAGCGGCAGATCCGCCTGTTCAATCTCCAGGCGATTGCGATCATAGGCGCGCAAACCTGGCACCAGCGAGCGTCCATGGGCGTTGGTGTGGGCGACTAGGCGATGCTCGGAATAGATGCCAACACCAGGAAAATCGTCGACTTGCACGACCGCAAAGCTGTCAACCAGCGGCTGACTGGCATAAATTCCGCCGCCAATCCATGCCAAGCCACCGCTGATGTCAGCGCGGTAACTCAACTGGCTCAGGAAACGCGATACCTCCACGGAATAAATCGCATGCTGCTGACGTGTACTCAGGCCCAAATCAAAGCGCGGGTTGGGGCCGGGCTGAAGCGCTGCTCTGTAGCCGTAGCCACCCAGGGCCGGCGGGTTGTGCTGCAGATTCAGGCGCACCTGCTCCGCGCTTTGCTGGTGCGACCATTCAATGCTAGCGCTGTCACTAGCGCCAAAGGGTAGCGAGTAATACATCGACAGCACGGTGTCAGCGGCCGGTTGGATAGTCCGTCCGAGGGAAAACTGCAGATGTCCGAAACGGCCAACGTCAAATTGGTAGCCGAGGCTGGCAAAGGCGAAGCGCGTGCCATCGAAGCGTTGCTGAACCAAATAAGACAGCGCAACGGAACCCGCTTCGCCCGGCAACGACCAGCCCATGGCCGCATGTGTGCGCCGCCGCGCGGTGCGTTCGTCCGCCGCACTGCCGGCATCAAAGCCGTCCGAGGCAAAGCTCAATCCCGCCGAGGCATACACGCGATCACTACGCCATTCGTAGTCGGCGCTGGCGAGCCAGCCATTGCCTTGCCCGCTAGTACTACCCGCCAGATTAAATGCGTAGAGGCCTGCGCCTGGGCCGAGCAGCACCGCGCCCACACCCGTACGCAGTTGTTCACTGGTCAGCTCGCTATGCCACTCGCCGGTTAGGCGCGTATTCAAACCTCGGCGCTCGGTCATCACCATGATTGGCTCTCGATAGCTTGTGTTATTGCCGAAACACCGGCGCTGCAGACCAATGCTGTACTCGAAGGCGCGCAGGCCCGGACTCAGCAGTTGCGGGCTGACAAAATAATCCAAATTTATGCGCTGCTCAGCGCCGTATGCGTCACGCACCCGCATTTCCACTTCGCCACTGCCTGTGGTTACCGGCAAATTTTGAAACTCAAATGGCCCTGCGGGCACTTCTGTGCGCGCGCGTAAAACCTGGTCGATATAGATATCCACTGTGGCCGGAACGGCCGAGCTTCCACTTGCTCCAGGCAGTGGAAAAGTGACTAAATCCGGGCGTATCGCAAAGTTACTGCGCCACTGCAGGCCAGCAAAGCGGCGCGAACGCCCCCACGCGCCCGAGTCCGTAATGCTGTCGCCCACACTGAGCGTTTGCAAAGACTCTGGCCGGTCGATCCGCCAAGTGCTGTCAAGTCGCTCCGCCCCCCGCTTGGATGACCAAAGCGCGGTCGTTGTGAACACACCCGCGCGCCCGAACCAGCCCCACTCGAACGCGGCCGAGGACTCGCGCTTGTCCGCAAGTTGGAATTGGCTCAAGGAATAATTGAGGAAGCTTCCAGGCTGTATCGCATCGGGGTTATTGGTGGTCTGTGTGTTGAAATCACGCTGAGTACCGATAAAAGCAAGATCCGGCACAGTCAATGCCAGCGACTGGGCCTGTGGATCGTATTGCCACTGCACGCCTGGAACAGCCGTCAATTCCACATACTTAAGCCCGTCCATGTCAATTATTTCGATGCCGGCCGGGATCTGCAGCCGCCAGCCAAGTAGCGACGCGTGCGCCAGCAAACAGCGCTGGGCATCGCAATAGCTCAATTCGGCACCAACGGGCGTAGCATTTAAGCTGACCTCCAACCATGCAGGCTGAGGCGAATCCGGGGTTTTGCCAGCAATCGAAAATCCCAAATAGGTCAGCAAAATATTTGCGCAAAGCAGAGCGTGCGTAAGGCTGACCTTTGCGGCAATAGCGCGCTCGCGCGCACGCTGGCATGCGGCTTTCGGGTTCATCACAAGTGCGCCGCATCAGCGTTGCTGATTTGGCAGAGCGAACTCGAGTTCGGCGCTGGCTGGGTCGGTACGGATATGTACGCGAGTTGCCAAAGGCCCTGGTTTTGCGTCCAGCACAAATGTGCGCTGCTGTCCGGCCAGCACATCGCGCGACAATGCCGATTTAGCCAGCACTGCATCATGCGCATCCAGGAACAGCGCCTCGATAAGCCGTGCATGCGCCAGACCTCCGTTGACGATCTGCAGTTTAAGATCCTGTGCCACCTGTGTTAGCTCACCAGACAAGGCTGGACTGACTGCAACAGCAGGTTGGACGAAGATCGGAATGCCTAGGCGCAGCGTCATCGCCAAGCCCTGAAAATCCGCGCCTACGGGTCAAGGCACTTCGCTCAAATAAAGCCTATAGCTCTGTTCTAGCGCGCCTATATGCGGGATACGCAGGCCCACTCGCACAATTTGCGTTGCACCGGGCTCGAGTGCGAACAGCGGTGGGCTGACTAGTAATTGATCGGTGGTTTCGTATTGATCCGCTTCGCCCTGCACCAACCAGCGCATCGGCTGCGCTTGCACCCGTACTGCGGCAGATCCGTTGTTACGCACGGTCAACGAGACAACGCGCTGATCGGCACCTAGATTGACCCGAACCGGGTTCACTACGAAGGAGGCGGCAGCGGCCTCAGCCGCTGCCACACCCAATGCCAATACGCACAGTATCCAACGCAGCATCAGCTCGGCCTTTATTAGAACGTAACCGTAGCGACAACGGTGTCGGCATAGCTGCCCTCTGGCACATTCTGTGCTGGATCAATACTGCCATAGACCGTGTGGGCGCTTGCGGTACCGGTACCGGTGTCGGCAACGCCGGTGCCTGCGTCATTACCCCATTCGGTGGTGCGATTAAAGTCAGTAAACAGTGTGTAGCTCAGGAAATTACTGCCATCACTCAGACGACGCGCTGGATCTGAGGCGTTACCACCATTATCGTTTGCACCTAAGCCAAGGGTTAGCACCGCGCTGGCATCGGTGGTGCAGGTGATGGTTACGGTTCCTGTACCGTTACGGGGCGAGGCGGCATTGGCAACGATTGGATCGTAAGCACCGAACGCGACATCAGCGGTGGCGATAATGCAGTTATCACTGACAGACGCGGTGACGCCTAAGTTTGCTGTCGCCGCCCCAGCGAACGCGCTGGTGGCAAAAAGGGTCGCCATCGCGACGGATAGGACGGTGCTAACGAGCTTGAGCTGAGACATGGGGAATTCCTTAACTGGGGATTGCCCTGCGAACGAGTCGTTGCAGGTAGGGCTATCCTGAGCCGGCGCACTCACGCGCGATATTCGGGCGAACACCTACGAATAAATACCTATTGCTCCCGTTCAAGGGGTATCGCTTGCACTAGTGGTCGTCACCTGCAGCGACATGCGCACCAAATCGGCCAGGGAGGCGGCTTGAGTTTTCTCCATGATTCGCGTGCGCTGAATTTCCACCGTTCGATGGCTAGTACCAAGTTCGCGGGCGGCTTCTTTGTTGGTCAATCCCTTGGCAATATGACTCAGCACTTCACGCTCACGTGGGGTTAGTTTTGCCAGACGCTGTTGCACATCGGCGTTTGCGTCGCGGGTTTGGCGAAGAACCGCTTGTCCCGCGA
>JAYVAQ010000557.1:0-11721 GCA_043750875.1 Rhodanobacteraceae bacterium | reverse complement strand
TAGCGTTGCCACCTTGACCAATGTCGGGCAAAAATGTAACCCAACTACCAACAATAGCGCCGACCCGGCAGTGCTGAACGCACGTTTTAACCTGGTCAGCATTGAAGGCTTTTTGTTTGCTAATGCGCAACCAGGCACCGTGCCTTTAAAGCTGAAATATTCCAGCACTGAGCAAAGCTATGCGCTGATGACACCGGCCGATGAAAGCCGCGCAGAATTTGCCGGTTACAACAATCCGGCGAGCGGGGAAGTCATTTTGGGCTATGCCTACGCCAATGACACCCAAGCGGGCAATGGTTTAGATAACGACACGTGGCCCAGCGCCTGGGAAATGGCGCGCGGCATGAACGAGCTAACCACTGACGGTGATTGCGATGGCGCGGCGGATGATGCCGAGTATTCCTTGGCGGGCTTTCCAGTGTCTGACCCGATGAGCCAAGCGCTGAACTGCGCCGATATGCGTATCAAGAAAACTGAGGTTAGTAATCTGGCAACGTACACAGTGACCAACCCCGTTGGCCCAGTCGCGGCAAGTACGGTGCAGGTAGAAGTTGATTACGTTATTTCGACACTCGATCCAAATTTGGTGCAGGGCCCGCTGACGATTCCGGCGGGATGGAGTTGCACGAGCACAACTTATGCGTTGCCGCTGAATCAATACGGTGTAACCAAAAGCTGCACCACATTCGGCAACTTCGCCACTGCAAGTTCGGCCGTGTTTACGGTGTCCGGCGGCGGTAACAAAGTATCGGCATCTGAGGTACGGGTGCTGACGACGTCAATTGATCCGGTGGGAGTGAACAATACGGTGAATTAGGTCGTTGCAACGCTTGCTAGCCAAAGGTCATCTGCACACTGCCTTTACTTTTTCTTAATTTTTGACGAATCTTCAAAGAGAAAAGAAAAATGCAGGCAGCAGCATGAGCACAATAAGACTGATCGACCCACGTACCGACACGGATTTGCCCTCCCGAGCCTGGATATCCACTACCGGCGCGCTAAGCACGTTTGTGCAGGATGGTTTTCAAGAAGTTGTGCCGTCGGGCGTACTCGGAAATGCGCTGTCGAATTCAGCACCTTGGGACAAATACTGGCTGGTACCCGCCCTTGTAGACCTGTATGCGCGGCTGCGCGAACCCGGCGCGCCACAAAAAGCGACAATCAAGAGCGAAGCGTTGGCGGCGCGAAATGCTGGGATTTCCGTGATCGCCTGTGCGCCCGATACCGAACCCTGCATTGATTCCACGGCGGTGGTCGAGTTAATTCGAAATCGCGCGCGCGGCGCTTTTAGAGCCGGTGGCGCGCGGGTTTTGCCTTTAGGCGCGATGAGCAAGGGCCTTCGGGGCGAAGAATTGAGCGAATACGCGGGTTTAACCGCTGCGGGATGTGCGGCATTAAGTTCCGGCAGCGCGCCAATGAGCAACAGCAATTTTCTGCGCCGCGCTATGCAATATGCAAAAAGCTTTAATGTCACCCTATTTTTGCATCCACTCGATAAGTATTTGAGTGAAGACGGCATCGCCCACGATGGCCGTGTTGCCGCGCGCTTGGGCTTGCCAGGAATTCCGACGAGCGCCGAAACCCTGGCGTTGGCGCGCGATTTAATGCTTATCGAAGAAACCGGCGTGCGCGCCCACATTAGCCGGATTAGCTGCGCGCGCAGTGTGGAGTTAATCGCCAATGCCAAACAGCGCGGCGCGGACGTTACTTGCGATGTGGCACTGACGCATTTATTTCTTTGTGAAAACGATCTGATCGGCTTTAGGCCGAATATGCATCTGCGCCCGCCATTGCGCCGCGCCGAAGATCGCGATGCGCTGCGCGAGGGTTTGCGTTTGGGTGTGATTGATGCGATTTGTTCTGATCACGCGCCACATGATCGCGATGCCAAAATTGCGCCATTTCCGATGACCGAGCCGGGTGCCAGCACGATTGAGGCGCTGTTGCCGCTGTCGCTTAAATTAATTGATGAAGGGGTTTTGACCGTTCAAAAGTGGAGCGAAGTCGTCAGCATCAACCCTTCGCGTATTTTGGGCATTGCACAAAACGATTGGCTGCTTTTAGACCGGCATCAACGAGTACGCCAAAATAACGAGAGCACAATAAGTCGGGGGAAAAATTTAGTTTTTTCCGGCTGGGAGCTTGAAGGCAGTGCTGAACGCATATTTTTCGCGGACTAACTTCACTGAACAATTCGAGCTTTTCGTGCCGCTCACTAAACTGGGCCAACTTTTGGGTTAACTTTTGGGTTAGCTAACGCGAAACCGAACGCATTTAGCGCTAGAGCAAAATATCAGTTTGTGTTCAGTCTGACGATGCTGGAATGCACGCTGTTCCGAAGCCGCAGAATACGGATCATTAGAAATTGGGCAAGGCGTATAAATTTAAGGATTCACTATGACCAAATCGTTTACTAGTCATCGTCAAATTATCACCGTTCTTGTCACCTTAATTACGCTAGTAACCGCTACGCCGGTCATCGCTCAAGGCTACGAAAGTGCCGAAATCGGCCCCGAAGAAGCGATCAGTTTTGGTTTTGCCGATGTTTTGCGCAGTGATCCGATCTATGAAACCGTGCAGGAAGCTAGACCGCGCGAGGTCTGTTCCGATGTCAGCACAGAACGTAACCGCAGATATGACAACACCAATGCCGGCACCGTAATCGGTGCGCTTGTTGGTGCTGCATTGGGTAACCAAGTTGGCGGTGGCGATGGCCGCCGCGCCGCAACGGTCGCCGGTGCGGTTGTTGGCGGAGCGGTCGGGCGCGAAGTGGATGCGTCGAATAATCCGCAAGGTACAGAACGTACTGTGCGCAGCGAATGCCGCGTGGTGGATCAATACGTCGAGCGCAAAGAAGTCGTCGGTTACGATGTGCAGTATCGCTATCGCGGCGAAGTTTATAGTTCGCGCCTAGACTATGACCCAGGCGAAAAACTACGCGTCCGTGTTGCGGTTTCACCTGCGGATTAGTTCAAACATGTAGTTCCGCTATGCTCGCGTTTCACTAAGCCATAAGTTGCGCATATGACTGTCACCACTCTTGCCCTACCGGAAGCTGCGCTGTCAGATTATCTTTGTCAGCATGTTCCCGGCTTTTCCGGGCCGTTGAGCGCTGAAAAATTCAAGGGCGGGCAGTCAAATCCGACCTATTTGATTCGCGCAGCGAGCGGTAAATACGTTTTGCGCCGCAAGCCGCCAGGCGTTTTACTCGCGTCGGCGCATGCGGTGGACCGCGAATTCCGCGTGCTCACCGCGTTATTGGCGACTGACGTACCGGTTGCCCGGCCTCTGCATTTTTGTAGCGACGATACGATTATCGGCAGCGCATTTTATGTCATGGAATATGTCGATGGCCGGGTGTTCTGGGACCCAGCACTGCCGGAAATTACGGCCCATGAGCGGGCCAAGTATTACCGTGAAATTGCCCGCGTTTTAGGAGCAATACACCGCCTAAATATTAGCGAAATTGGGCTTGGCGACTACGGCAAACCAGGCAATTATTTCGCGCGCCAGCTCAAGCGTTGGGGCGAGCAATATCAGCAAAGCGCCACCGAAGTGATGCCTGCGATGGATAAGCTGATCGCAGGCCTTAACGCACGTGTTCCTGCTGATAACGAAGGTGTACCTGCTTTGGTACATGGCGATTTTCGCGTCGACAATCTGATGTTTCACCCTACCGAGCCACGAATTATAGCGGTGATGGATTGGGAGCTCTCGACGCTTGGCGAAGCATTAAGCGACGCAGGCTATTTCTGTATGGCGTTGCGCCTGCCAGCAAATCCGACGTTGCCGGGCTTGGCGGGGAAAAACCGGGCGCAAATGGGAATTCCGCAGGAGTCCGAGTGGCTTTCTGACTATTTTGCTAGCTCTGGCCGCGAAAAACCTGCCGACTGGGCATTCTATTTGGCGTTCAATTTTTTTCGTTTAGCCGCGATTGCACAGGGCGTAAAAAAGCGCGCAGAGTTAGGCAATGCCTCGAACGCGCGCGCGAATGAAGTCGGTGCTATGGTCAATTTACTTGCCGAAACTGGCTTGGCCGCGCTCGCGTTTACGCCAGAGGAGCCTTCGCCTTGAATTTATCGAAGCATTAAGCTAATTGTTACGGTGCCGCACCATATTGCCCAGGATTATTACGCCACGCGGCAAGCAACCAAGTTTCATACATTGCACGAACTTCGCCCTCCGGCTCCGCTTTCAGCTTTTCTAGAATCACAAGCGGCGGCACGCCTTCAAATACCACCGGCAAAACCCAGTCAAAATACTGCGTCCAGGCTTGGCCATAATTAATTTGATCTCGTGCAGCGGTAATTCGCACGCGCTCGGCGTCCACCAAAGCTTGATCGCCCTTCACCGCCAGCGCCTGTACCCAACAGGTATCGCTCATGATTTCGGTCGGGCTTAAGCCCGCTTGGCGCAAAAACACATCGACTTCTTGCGGCGTGGTGAACTGATTGCGCGCAACGTCTTTACGTACTCCGACATCACCGTGCTTGTCGTAGAAATTTGCTTCATACAAAAAGCGTTTGAAGCCAACAGGATGCGCCAAGTTCCAGTGGTCGAAAAATACGCGGCCTCCGGGCTTAAGTACGCGGAAAATCTCGCGCAAATAAATAAAAAAGTCTTCTTTATCCATGTGGATAAAAACCGCTATGCAATAGACCGCATCAAAACTGGCGTCCGGAAAAGGCAGCGCCGGGCGAGTGAGTGCTTGTGCTGCGGTGTTTTCCAAACCGACTAAGCGCTGTTTTGCCACATCAACCATGTTCTGGCTGATATCCACGCCTTGCCAAAAACCGACTCTGGGTGCCAGCGGCACACCGATACGCGCAACCCCGCAGCCCAGTTCCAACACATGATCGGTGTTTTTCAAAGCCAGTGCCGCGGCAACTTGATTGGCCGAACGCGCGCCGGTAGCAACGACTGAGGACTCGTCTGAGCTACCGTCCACGGCGATCAATGCGCCGGTGTAGCTGGTGGCTTTGTCGTCCCAGAAGTTTTTGTAGTTGGTTGGGTGCATGGCTTGGGCCTAGGTTGAGCTTGAAAAGATCGGCGATGTTAGCCTGGGATCGCTGACTTCCGCCAAAAGTTCAGGTGTGGCGAAAAATATTAGCCCCAAAATACTGGTTGGTGCGTTAGGGTTCGTTCCTCTGATCGCGAAACGGATCCGCCCATGCAAACGCTATTGCGCGCAAGTCTGCTATTTCTGACGGTGCTGCCGTCGCTGGCTCTAGCCCAAGCCAATACACCCGTGCCGCCGGCGCTAGAATCTTGGGTACCTTGGGTCATGGAAAATTCCAGCTACAACTGCCCGCGCCCAATCAGTGAGGACGAAAACCGCTCCTGCGGCCTGCCCGGCACCTTGCGCTTGAGCGTCAATGCCAGCGGCGCGGATTTTAGCCAGCAAAGCCTGCGCTACACCAAGGGCAAGATTGAACTTCCCGGCAGCAGCGATAGCGCGTGGCCAGTCGAGGTCAGCGTCAATGGCGAACCGGTTGCGGTGTTGCCCGGCGAAAACGGCCCAGTGATCTATGTGCCAGCCGGACCCGCGCGCATTGTCGGGCGTTTTGCCTGGGCGAAGGCACCGGAGCGCCTGCGGGTGCCTGCGGGTATGCCGCTGGTTTTCAGTAAGGACGGCGTCGATGTCGGGGCACCGGAACGCGAGGGCGACGAACTGTGGTTAGGCCGCGCGCAGTCGAGTGAACGCATGGCCGATGCACTCGACGTGCAGGTGCATCGTTTGCTAATTGATGGTTTGCCGATGCAATTGCAAACTGAGATTGATTTGCGCGTGTCCGGGGAAGCGCGCGAAGTGATCTTTGGGCCAGCACTTTTGCCAGGTTTCGCGCCGCTGACTTTGGGTGGCGATTTAAATGCCAAGCTCAATCCTGACGGCTCTTTGACCGTGCAGCTACGTCCAGGTGAATGGAAATTGTATTTGAGCGCGCGCGCGCTAACGCCAATGCGCGAACTAACCCTGGCCCCGGCGATTGGCGAGTGGCCAGCGGAGGAAAGCCTAAGTTTTCAACCGGACGCGACGCTGCGAAGTGTGCAGTTGGATGGCTTGCCCGCAGTCGATCCCAAACAAGCCAGCGTACCGGACGCGTGGGTAAACTTTCCGGTGTATCTATTTACCCCGGAGGCTAAGCTCAGCATCAATATTGATAGCCGGGGCCGCGACGCCGCTGCACCGAATCGTTTGAGCTTGACGCGCGAAATGTGGCTGGCATTTTCGGGGGATAGCTTTTCCACTAAAGATTATTTAAGCGGCGAAATGGTGCGCGATTGGCGCGTCAGTATGCATGCGCCCTATGTGATGACGCGCGGCCAAAGTCCAGACAGTAACGGTACTTTGCAGCCACTGTTAGTAACCAAAAGCGCCAATGGCACCGGTGTCGAAGTGCGCTCGACGCAGCTCAACTTGACCGCTGCCAGCCGTATTGACGGCACCGGCAAATTTCCTGCAACCGGTTATGACGGCACCGTTGAGCGCGCACAAATCACGTTAAACACGCCGCCTGGATGGCTGTTAATTGCAGCGGCTGGTGCGAGCGAGGCACCGAGCGCTTGGCTGGATCGCTGGAATGTCTACACCGCATTTTCGATTGCGCTGTGCGCGCTGGCCGGTTGGCGCTTAGGCGGTTGGAAATTGGGTGCGGCGGTGCTGGCGTATGCGGTGATTACCGCATTCGAATATGGTGCGCCGCTATTTTGGCTATTGGGGCTGCTGTTGCTGGCCTTGCTGGTACGCCAGGTCAAAGCGCCGCGCTGGCAGTTAGGTTTGCGCATTGTTGGTATGCTGGGTTTTGCCATTTTGTTGCTGCAAAGTTTGAGCTTTGCCGAGCGCCAAGCGCGCTTGGCGCTACATCCGCAGCTGGAGTTTGACGAAATTGGCGTCGGCCAAGCAGCGCTAAGTTATGCCAGTAAAGCTGCTTACAACGACGACGGCTATAGCGCGCAAGAAATGGCGGTCGATGCGCCACCGCCACCGCCGCCGCCTGCGCCGATGACGGCACCCGCAACTATGGAAATGGGTGCTTTGGCAACGGATGCGGCGGCATCCGCGGATACACTCGGCGGTGCCCGTTCTACGCGTGGTGAAGTTGCCCAACAGCAAAGCAACCAGATTTATCAAAGAAACAATGTTTCGCGTAAGCAAATGAATCGCTACGCCGCCAACAGCATTGTGCAGGCCGGTGCGGCAGAGCCAAATTGGCATTGGCAAAGCTACAGCATTGAAATTGCTGGCCCAATTACGCCCGAGCAAACGCTACATTTACTATTAATGCCACCGTGGTTGACGACTTTTATGCGCTTGGCGGCGTTGCTGCTATTGGGTTTTGCACTGTGGTGTGTGGCGCGGCCCGGGCCTATGTCAAACCTGGGTAAACCGCTGGCTTGGTGGCAAAGCTGGCAGCGCGAAAAGCCAATGGCTAGTAAAACTACCGTGGCTAGCGCCGCACCTTTGGCATCGACGCCAGTCGCCCTGGCACTGACATTGATTGGCGCGTTACTGCTGGGCGGCCACGTGCCCCAAGCAACGGCGCAAGCCACACCCAATCCAGAGCTGCTGGAAGAGTTGAAAAAGCGGCTCACGCGCGCGCCGCAATGTGCGCCGAACTGCGTTGCCATCAGCAGCGCGCAAGTACAGCTTAGCGGGGATGCATTCTCGATCAGCCTGATGGCGCACGTCGGCACGCGCAGCATGATTAGCCTGCCAAACGGCGAGCGCAGCTTGGCGAACACACGTTTGACCGTGGACGGCAGCGCGGCGGAATTTGCGCGTCGTAGCGAGGGCAGTTCTGAGCTGGTTTTAGAAGCCGGCATGCACGTCATTTCCCTATCCGGCACTGCGCGCGCCGATCGAATCACGCTGGATTTTCCACTGCAGCCCAGCCGCGTGCAGATGCAGCTCAGTGGCTGGGAAGCGGGTGGCGTGCGCGATGAAAAGCTAACCTCTGGAACATTGGATTTGGTGCGCAGCCAGCGCGCCGTGGCAAGCGATACCGGGGGCAAAACCGCCGCGCAATTTCCGCCATACGTGCGCGTGTTGCGGCAACTGCGCTTTGATTTGGAGTGGCGTGTGGAAACCACGGTGCAGCGGCTAACCAATGTCGAAAGCGGGCTGACCGTACGCGTGCCACTGTTGCCGGGTGAGCGGCCTTTAGGTGCTGCTGTGCAAGTGGTGGACGGCGTGGCATTGGTGCCGATGCAGGCGAATGAAAGCGAAACGCAATTTAGCGCAGCGCTGGATTTGTTGCCGGAAATGCAGCTCAAAGCACCGCTACAAGCGGATCGCGCAGAGGTGTGGACGGTGGAATCTAGCCCGGTTTGGCACGTTGATTTTGCCGGTGTACCGCTGTCGCTGACGCCTTTGGGCGGTAGTGACGATCTGCAGCTGCGTTTTGATCCATTGCCCGAGGAAGTACTGACGCTAAAGTTGAGCCGACCGGAAGCTGCCGCTGGGCCTGCTTATCGAATTGATGCGGTGACGCTAGAAACCAAGCCGGGTGCGCGTGCACGCGACACCACGCTCAGCTTTACCTTAGCGGCAACCCAAGGTGGGCGCCACAGTATTCGCTTGCCGGGTGCGGCTGAGCTATTAGGCGTCAGCAAAAATGGTGCGAATATGACGCTGCGCCTGCGCGAAAGCGCGCTCGAGTTGCCAGTTGACCCGGGCGAAAATCGCTACATCGTTAATTTTCGTGAGGCGTTAGCGCTGAGCACAGACTTGCGCTTGCCCGCGATTGATTTGAAGCTGCCGAGCGCGAATATTCGCCTGAATTTGGAGCTACCGCATTCGCGTTGGCTGTTGTGGGCGCACGGGCCCACGCTTGGGCCTGCGGTGCTTTATTGGGCAACGCTCATTGTGGTGTTGCTGATCAGTTTAGCTCTAGCAAAATCCGGCCGCACCGCACTCGGTTTTGGCGCTTGGGCGCTATTGGGCCTAGGCCTGACTGGCTTTGGCTGGCAGGCATTTATGCTGGTCGCACTATGGTTTTTGGCGCTGCAATGGCGCATGCAGCACGGCAGTGCTTTGCGCGATTGGCCGCATCGGCTCATGCAGATCGCGCTCGCTGGCTTGAGCGTGATTGCGCTACTTTGTATTGTTGGTGGCGCCATGAATGGCCTGCTGGATAATCTGGATATGCAGGTGGTGGGCAATGGCTCATCGGCTACGTCCTTGCGTTGGTTTGCTGATCAGGCCCCAGGCTTACTGCCGGGTGCTGGCGCATTGACATTGCCAAGCTGGAGCTACAAAGCGCTGATGTTGGCCTGGGCCTTGTGGCTAGCGTTTGCGCTGCTGCGCTGGCTGCGCTATGCCTGGCTGGCATTTGGCACCGGCGGTTTCTGGCGGCCGTTGCCGAAGGTGCAAAAGGTCGTGCTGGTGAGCGATAAGCAAGCGCCGATGCCGCCTGCACGGCCTGAAGCAAGTGCCGTCAACGCGCAGCTACATATCGCTGCACTGGAGGATCAAGCGGCACTGATTAGCTGCGCAAGGGTATGCGCCAGCGCGGACCCGGGCGCCACCGGCAACAGCCCTGCCGAGTTGGAAGCACAGCTCAGTCACGACTATGCGCCCGAAAAACTAGCGCGTGAATTGGTTGATATTGATGTCCAATATTGGTTGGCAGAATCGGCTGGGAAAATACTCGGCTTCGTCAAGCTGGTGCATAACCGCACCGCGCCGTATCAAAACTTACTGCCCGCAACTCAACTTGAACGCTTATGCATTTTGCCGTCAGCCGCAGGGCTAGGCATCGGCACGCAGCTGCTCAAGCACGCGATCCTACAAGCAAAACGCGGCGGCAGCGACGAGCTTTGGCTCAGTGTGGCCGCCGCCGATACCGCAGCGCAGGCGATTTATGCAAGTTTCGGCTTTGCTGAGAAGCCACAGGCGTCTAGCGATGCGCTAAAGGTCATGGGGAAGAGTTTGAATGAGTAGGAGCTAGGCGCGGCTGATTTGAACGGCCGGCATCGAAGCTATGCCGGTTTTCGAAATTTCTTAAATTTATTCCTAAATTGAGCAATAAAATGGGCAACGTAATTCCATTTCCTTCGAATGAGGCCAGACGACTTGGCGAGACTGGAGGCATCATTCGAGATTTGTTGCAAAAGGTTGGCGTGTCTAGAGAAATAGGAAATTCCATGCTTGCCAATATGAGTGAATTTCTTGAAATTTTGAAATTTGAGCATTCAATTACTGTTGAAGATGAACGTGATAGAGAACAAATTCTGAATCTCCAAAGATTGCTTCAAGAGCGAAATCACAAGCTCCTTTTCGACCGATTAATAGTCAAAAAAGGCCGTTGTCTTTTACTTGGCTTGAGTTAATCAATCATGATCACATTCTGTAAGATCACCAACATTGTGGGTGCCAGTTTGCATCGATAACGACCGAACTCTTCCCGCGCGCAAGACCACTTTGCCTAGCGCCCCAGCATCGCCCCCCGCAAGATCTGATTGAGCCTACTTTGGTATCCACTGCCTTGGCTTTTGAGCCATGCGACAACGTCAGCATCAATGCGTACAGTAAGTTGTTGCTTAATTGGGCGATAAAATGCGGCACGCGTCGAATTCTTCCAATCGCTCGCTTGGGTTTCAGGCAGGTCCGAAAAATCAATTGCGCGTTCGGGCAGCGCGCGTAGGGCGGCTAATTCTCGTTGAACGCTTTCAGGTACCTTGCTCATATTCTTTTCTCTCCAATTTTGTCGCGCGCCGCGCGGAAATAATTCGGATCTTTTCGGCACCATCGTGCTCCTCGACCCACGTGTGGGCGACCAACAACAACATTTCGCAAACTAATCCCATGGTCTGCCAACGGATTTCGCCATCTTCATCACGATCTTGCCGACTTAGCTGAAGCGGATCAGAAAAGACAAATTGAGCCGTCTCAAAACTGACGCCATGTTTGGCGAGATTGAGTTTGTTTTTTCTAATGTCCCAAGAAAACAAATGACGACTCGCACGCAGTAGTTACATAATTGTAACTACATGGCAATGCAACTGCAAATGATGCTACCGCATTGATCAGCAATAAGTTCACGGAGCTTGCCTTCCGGCAGCAGATTAGAAAACCAGGGTGGCAATCGCAAATGGGCTTTGTGACTCGCGTGCAAATCCTCTTCGAATTGCAATGCGATCAAAGATATCTCGCAGCGCAGTCTCGTCTGAGCTTTGCACCAGATAAGCGGGAATTTTATATTCGCGAATGCTTTTCGCCAGCGCTGAAGCAGTGTCTAGAAAGTCCTTTGCTTCGGGATGCGCGCTAAACCAACGGAGTAATTTTTGTAAATCAACAACTGTGGATAGGGGAACGACATAGTCTTGCTCGGTTTTGCGCGTTGGGACGAATTTTTTAGTTCGCAAATCAAACGACCAAGCAAAACGCTTATCCATGTCATCGTGTTCGATTAGCGTGTTTGCTAGGCTGGTGATGCGTTGCTGACCATCACCATCCAAAACGCGTTATCTTTTGCTGGTGCCGAAATGACTAGTCCGCCAATTTTGATCTCGGCAGCGGATGCCGGGCGCTCCCAAAGCAACAAACTGCCAATGGGATAGCCAAACCATATGCTTTCAAGCAGTCGTTCAACGTCTTTGGCTTGCCAACGAAAAGCGCGCTGAAACTCAGGAATGCGCACTTTCCCGGATTGCACGTCCTTAAGTAGGTCTTCAATAGTAAATGTAGTCGCGGTCGGCCTGGCAGCGTTTTGATAGTCC
>JAYVAQ010000556.1:0-4549 GCA_043750875.1 Rhodanobacteraceae bacterium | reverse complement strand
GCAAAATCGCGCGACTTAGTGCTTTCCGAATATCAAAACAACGCCGAACAATATCGCTCAGTCACGCTGTTTAACAATACGGGCGCAGGTGTCGATTTGGCTGACGCTGGCTATGTTTTAGAAGTTTATGGCGATGGTGCCGATTCCCCATCCCGCACAATTGCGCTGAAAGGCACGATGAAAACCGGCTCAACCTTCACTATCGCCGATGACGATGCGCCTGCGGAAGTTAAGGAACGCGCCAATATCGTTTCTAGCGAATTGAATGCACCAAATATCAACGCGCTCGTGCTTAAGCGCATGAATATAGGCGGCGGACGCGCTTGTATGGCGGACGTCGTTGCAGCAGCGCGCGACATCAAGCTTCCGCTTGAATTAGCGAACCAGCCGTTTGCACCCTCGCGCGAGCCGCAAAACGGTGACACAGTTTTAGGGCGTCCAATTGGCGCAGGCATCGCTAGCCCAAACTAAAATTTTAGCAAGTCGATGGTACGCCGCTGAAATTCAGCGGCCAACTCGGCCGGGACATTTTGTGTCCCGGCCTTTCTTTTGATAAACCTTATATATGCGATTGGCGAAGTAAATTATGCAAGTGAGTATTTTTGGTACGGGGTATGTCGGTTTGGTGACTGGCGCGTGCTTGGCAGAGTCAGGCAATGCGGTCATTTGTTTGGACGTCGATGCGGGCAAAATTGATGGGCTGAATCGTGGCGTTATGCCAATTTACGAGCCAGGTTTGGAAGACGTGGTAGTACGCAACCACGCAAGCAAAAACTTAAGCTTCAGTACTGACGCCGCAAGTGCCGTTGCACATGGCCAAATAATCTTTATTGCGGTCGGCACGCCACCGGATGAGGATGGCAGTGCAGATTTACGCTATGTGCTGGCTGTTGCAAAAACCATTGGCACGCACTTGAGCCAATATGCCGTGATTGTCAATAAATCTACGGTACCAGTTGGCACTGCGGACAAAGTGCGCGCTGCAATTGCGGCTGAGCTATCAAATCGTGGTGTCGCCATTGAGTTTGACGTCGTTTCAAATCCGGAATTTCTAAAAGAAGGCGATGCGGTGAAAGACTGCATGCGCCCGGATCGTATCGTTTTGGGTTCCAAAAGCGTGCGCGCGATTGAATTATTAAAGAGACTGTACGCGCCATTTAACCGCAATCACGAGCGCATTGTGCAAATGGACGAGCGCTCGGCGGAATTGACCAAATACGCCGCAAACGCAATGCTGGCGACGAAAATTAGCTTTATGAATGAGGTTTCCAATATCGCCGAGCGTGTCGGTGCCGATATAGAAATGGTGCGTTTGGGTATCGGTTCGGACGCGCGCATTGGTTTTTCTTTTATTTATCCCGGCGCGGGATATGGTGGTTCGTGTTTCCCTAAAGATGTGCAGGCGCTTGAAAAAACCGCAAAAGCCTTTGGCTATGAGCCAAGAATTTTGCATGCGGTTGAAGCTGTGAACGCAGATCAAAAATCCAAGCTGTTTGAGCTGTTGGTAAAGCACTTCGACGGCGCTTTGAAGGGCAAAACCATCGCGGTTTGGGGTTTGGCATTTAAGCCCAATACCGACGATATGCGGGAAGCCAGCAGCCGCACGCTATTGGCGAAGTTGTGGCAGGCGGGTGCTACCGTGCGCGCGTTCGACCCGGAAGCACACCATGAAGCACAACGTGTGTTTGGTACACGCGCCGATTTAACGCTGTGCACAGATGCGATGGCTGCCGTCGAAGGTAGCGACGCGTTGGTGCTATTGACCGAATGGAAAACCTTTTGGAGCCCGGATTTCAACGCTCTGAAAGCCAAGTTAAAGGCGGGGGCGCTGTTTGATGGCCGCAATATCTACGACCCGGCCAGCGTTGAGGCAGCGGGATTGGCCTATTACGGGATCGGCCGCGGACGCAGCGTCGCGCATCCGACCCTTGTTTAACCGCCGCGCCGTGCAAACAGCGCATAAACCTAAAAACAGCAGTTGACCGCTAACTAACTCCTATATAGTTATGAAAACGTTGAA
Source organism: Rhodanobacteraceae bacterium (assembly GCA_043750875.1). Lineage (GTDB taxonomy): Bacteria > Pseudomonadota > Gammaproteobacteria > Xanthomonadales > SZUA-5 > JANNYA01. The sequence continues at coordinate 2,529 of JAYVAQ010000556.1, read as the reverse complement.
GAATTTAGGTGTTTCGAAGTACACCTTGTGGGTGAAGGTCGCTACGAACAAAATTGCACACTTTTTTGACGCCCCAGCATCGTTGTTTCGTCCTTGCAGGCAATGAGCATGCAGCGTCCGCACGCCTTGCTGGAACGCCAAAAAAATGCACTCTTTTGTCCGTCCAACTGCTGTTTCTAGGATAAAGGAATTTTGAATGCTCGAAGTTGATCGCAAACGCGTTTTAGTCACAGGTGGCGCGGGCTTTTTAGGTTCGCACTTGTGTGACCGTTTGATCGCACTTGGCCACGATGTTTTGTGCGTCGACAATTTTTTCACCGGCAATAAACGCAACGTCGAGCATCTGCTCAAACACCCGCGTTTCGAGTTAATGCGCCACGACGTGACGTTTCCGCTGTATGTCGAAGTAGATGAAATTTATAACTTGGCCTGCCCGGCTTCACCCGTGCATTACCAACATGACCCAGTACAAACCACGAAAACCAGTGTGCACGGCGCAATTAACCTGCTGGGCTTAGCAAAACGCACCCGTGCGAAGATTTTTCAAGCGTCCACCAGCGAAGTTTATGGCGATCCAAAAATCCACCCGCAGCCAGAGAGTTACTGGGGCCACGTTAATCCCATCGGCATTCGATCCTGTTACGACGAAGGCAAACGCTGCGCGGAAACGTTATTTTTTGACTATCACCGTCAACACAAACTCAAGATCAAAGTGGTGCGTATTTTCAACACTTACGGCCCACGCATGCATCCCAATGATGGACGGGTGGTATCGAACTTCATCGTGCAAGCCTTGAAAGGCGAACCAATTACCATTTATGGCGAAGGCCAGCAAACCCGTTCTTTTTGCTATGTCGATGATTTAGTTGAAGGTTTTTTACGCCTAATGGCGACCGGCGATCACATAACCGGGCCGATGAATATCGGCAACCCCGGTGAATTTACGATTCGCCAGTTAGCCGAATTAGTCATTGAACTTACTGGCGCAAAAAGCACGCTAGTACATTTGCCACTGCCGCCAGATGATCCAACCCAGCGTCGGCCGGATATTGCAATGGCACAACGTGAACTAGGTTGGGCGCCGAATGTGCAGTTGAAAGAAGGCTTGTTAAAAACGATTGCCTATTTTGATGCGCTATTAAAAGCACCGGCGGGTTCGGAGTTGGCCTGAGTTAAATTTATTGGAATCGCTGATATGAGTTTGGCTTACTACATTGTGCTTAACCCTGAGATTGTGGGCTTCGACGCCTACGTGAACGGCAAAGCGCTCGCCAATGCAGATCAACAATCGCTTGCAAAGATCTGCCAAACCTTAGGGGTACGGCCGTTAGAAGAATTTCTTAGCCAAAATGCAGATGAGCTAGCGGAATTTCTGGAGGACGAGGGCATTGAGGCACCGAACCAACTCGAGGCCGAGCAATGGTTTAGCGCTGAAGATGGCCTTGCGACGGTTCATGCTTTGAGTAAATATCTCTCCGAAAACCCCAAAGCTTTGAAAAAAGTAAGCGCTATTCGCGAAGAACTTGCCGAGTATGCTGAAGTTCTAGAACGCGTGAAGCAGGAAAAAGTGCAGTGGCATTTGGCGATAGACTTTTGAAAGTAATCGCCATCCTAGGTCTAGGCTACGTCGGCTTGCCGCTCGCGCTGGCATTCAGTCGCAGCCATAAACCCACGCAAGTGGTCGGTTTTGATATTGACGCGGCGCGTGTCACTGCTTTGAACCAAGGCACCGATGTCAATGGTGAATCAGATGCAAGCGAGCTCAAAGCCGCGCTCGCCGCTGGCTTGCTGTTGAGCTGTGATGCGCAAGTTTTAGCGTCCGCTACGATCTATATCGTGACCGTACCGACGCCAGTCAATAGCGATAAGCGCCCAGATTTAGCGCCCTTGGAAGCCGCATGTAACTTAATCGCCAAGTTTTTAAAGCGCGGCGATTTGGTGGTGTTTGAATCCACTGTTTATCCTGGCTGCACCGAGGAATTCTGCGCGCCGATATTGGGCGCAGGCTCAGGCCTAAAATTGAATGTGGATTACGTTTTAGGCTACAGCCCAGAGCGCATTAATCCCGGTGATCAGGTGCACCAGCTAGCATCCATCGTCAAAATTACCTCCGGTTCGACGGTGGCGGCGGCGGATCAGGTTGATGCGTTGTACAACGCCATCATCACCGCAGGTACGTTTCGCGCCGCCAACATCCGCACCGCTGAAGCTGCGAAAGTCATCGAAAACGTGCAGCGCGACGTCAATATCGCGTTAGTCAATGAGTTTGCCCAAGTGTGCGCGCACTTAAAACTGGACAGCGCGGCGGTTTTGGCGGCGGCGCGTAGCAAGTGGAATTTTCTCGACTTTCGCCCAGGGTTAGTTGGCGGCCACTGTATTGGTGTGGACCCGTACTATTTGATTCACCGCGCGCAATCGGTGGGCTATCACCCTGCCCTGATTAGCACCGCGCGTTTAGTGAACGAAGGCATGGTTGGCCATATCTGCGCGGAGGTTTTAAAACTGTGCGCGCGGCGTGGTGTGGCCGCG
>JAYVAQ010000555.1:0-2449 GCA_043750875.1 Rhodanobacteraceae bacterium | reverse complement strand
CCCAAAATAGCGCGGCGAGTAGCCAGAAGGCTGGTTCCAACGTCAACGTAGGCGCCAGATTCGCAGCGGGAATTGCCGCGTTCATAGCTTGAATCGCCGAATACGAATCAGGTGAATGACCGCCGCCAAGATGGCTGTCGGGATTGCCCAAAGGCTAATGTTTAAGGCCTCTGCCGCGATCCCATAATCTTTAAGCGTGGCTTGAATCAGCAGCACTGCGCCAAAAGCTAAGAAAACGTCTTCACCAAAAAACAGCGCGACGTTATCGGTACCTGCGCAAAAAGCCTTCAGCTTTTCCAATTGCGCCTTTTTTAGTATGCCCCAACGTTGCGTTGCTGCAGATTCCGCCAATGGCACCAAAAGTGGCCGTACGCTTTGCGGATGCCCGCCCAGCGAGGTAAGTCCACACGCCGAGGCAATTTGCCGTACTAGAAAATAGCTGCTGAGTACCGACGCAATCGTTGTATTGCGCCGCGCTGCCATCACGCGCTTTAAGTATTCGCGCAGGCCCAAACTTTCCAACGTTGCCACCAATGGCAGCACCAGTAAAAACACCATTAGAAAGCGCTTGTCGCGAAAGTTCTCGCCGATCAGGGCCAACAAGGCCAACGGTGCAATTCCTGCAAGCCAGCCGGTCGTCAACGCCGAGGTCAAAACCACTGCCAGAGGATTCACCCGCAAAGCCATGCCCACAATCAACACAGCGACACCCCAAAGTACGCTCATACACCCGTACCAATACGCACGCCGTTGGCGGTCAGCTGCGCATGCAAAGCACTCGCAAACGTTGCCGCATCGACGCGATCCCCGTGAATGCAAACGGTGTCGCCGGTGAGCGGTATTTCATCGCCTTCCAGCGTGGTCAGCTTACCAGTCTGAATTACTCGTAAAACTTGGGCTGCTGCAAGCTCGGGGTCGTTAATCACGGCGTCCGGATGCGTTCGCGGCACTAAACCGCCGGTGCGCAAGTAGCGCCGGTCAGCAAAAATCTCATGTTTGACGGGCATGCCTGCAACTTGTGCATAGCGCATTAATTCGCCCTGCGCTAAACCGAAAATCACGAGCGACGTGGAAAAATCCCTGGCGGCGCGCACGAAGCTTTGCGCCAGCTTGGGTTGCTGTTCCAACATATGATAAAGCGCGCCATGCGGCTTAATATGTTGAACTTTCTGGCTGCAGGCGTTGGCCAATGCCGAAAGCGCGCCCAGCTGATAAAGCGTATCGCAGTACAACTCATCCGCGTCCAAATCTAACTCGCGTCGGCCAAAGCCGCGTAAATCAGGCAAACCGGTATGCGCGCCAACGGCGGTGCCATGCAATTTCGCTAACGCCAGTGTGCGGCGCATAGTGGCCGAATCCCCGGCATGAAAACCGCAGGCGATGTTGATGCTGCTAACAAAAGGAATAACGCCCGCGTCGTTTCCCATTTGCCAAGCGCCAAAGGACTCGCCCAAATCGCAATTTAAATCGATGTAGGTTTTCATGGCTACTAGCGATCCAATCGCAACAGCTTGACGGCGCTCGCGATCAAGGCGTCATCGCCAGCAGCACCGGCATCGCGCAATGCTATGGTTGGCGCATGCAGCAGCTGATTGGTCAACTGGTGCGCTAGGCGCTCCAAAATCTCAACACTATTGCCGCCCGCGGCCAGTCGGCGTTTAGCTTCAGCAAGGGCGACATCACGCGCGGCATGGCTACGTTCGCGCAACGCCAAAATCGGTTCGAACCGTTCGCGTGCGCGCAACCAAGCCATAAACTCGTGCACGTGCGCATCGATCGCTACTTCCGCCGCGATCGCTGCTTGTTGCCGCGCGTTCTGCCCTTGTTCTGCGACATGACGCAAATCGTCCACCCCGTATAAAAACACATCTTGCAAATTTGCCACGTCCGGCGTGATGTTGCGGGGCACACTCAAATCGATCAGCAATAACGTGCGGCGTTTACGCCCACTCATCGCCGCCTTTACTTTTTCAGCATTCAGCAAGGGCTGACTGGCTGCCGTCGCGGTAATAACAATGTCCGCATCGCTGAGGTGGCGTTCAAGCTGCCCAAAAAGCACCGCCTGACCATCCAATTCCTCTGCAATTGTCTGCGCGCGGCTAAAGGTACGGTTGGTAATCAGCAAACGCTTCAACCCTTGCGCGCTTAAATGCCGCGCAATCAGCGTCGCGGTTTCGCCAGCGCCCACAATTAACGCGGTACGGCGATCAAAGTCATCATAAATTCGCTTTGCCAGCCGCACCGCGCTGGATGCGACGCTGACTGGATTTTGCCCAAGCCCGGTGTCCGTACGCGCCTGTTTTGCCACAAAAAAACTTTGCTGAAGTAGCTTTTCTAAAGACGGCGTGAGCGTATTGGCGGCTTTGGCCTGGGCATAGGCTCCTTTCAGTTGGCCTAAAATTTGCGGCTCACCTAACACCATCGAGTCCAAGCCAGTGGCTACTCTAAA
>JAYVAQ010000554.1:0-2188 GCA_043750875.1 Rhodanobacteraceae bacterium | reverse complement strand
CCCGAGCTTGCGAACCGCGCCCGCATCAGATTTCACCGGCCACTGGTACGATGAAAGCAATCCGGGCTGGGGGCTAGGCATTCAAACGGCTGTTGTTGGCGGTAAAAAATTGATTTTGATCACCATTTATTATCCAGATGCACTAGGTAATCCACGGTGGGCCTTCGCTTTTAGCAGCGATTTTCACAGCGGTGATGAGATTGACATCTTCCAGCGCAACGCGTTTTGCCGCACCTGCACGGTCGTGGCCGCCAAGGACATTTTGGCGGGCAAGCTAAAAATCACGCTAGACGGCGTTGAAGGCGCTACCGGACAAAATAACCAGGTAAGTTTCAATGTTACTTTTCAGGGCGCAGCGGGCGGCACGTTTACTCGCACCAATGCGAAGCTGGTGCGCTTAGTTGAGCGCCCACGAGCCATCCGGTGATGGCTAAACCATTGGTGACGCTCGCTTTTGCGGCAATCGTTTGTGCAGCAACTTTAATAGGCTGTGGCGAACAGGCGGCTAGCAATGTCAATCCGGTCAATTCTAACGTCGCTAGACCGCTAAAACTTGGCCTATGCGCGGGTTGTCATGGCGAAACCGGCAAGGCCGTGCTTGCCGACTACCCTAATTTAGCGGGGCAAAATCAACGTTATTTGGCCAGTTCCTTGCGTGCATACAAAACTGGTGAACGCCAAAATTCCGCGATGCGCGCTATGGTTGGAACTCTAACCGACGCAGAGATTGAAGATTTGGCTCGCTATTATGCCAATGCCAGCAATTGAGCGATTGAACTTTTTGCAGCCAAAAAAAACCGGCTTTCGCCGGACTTTTCCCCGCAAAGCGGGCACTTTAACTTGGTGCTCTCGGACGGACTCGAACCGTCACAGATTACTCCACTACCACCTCAAAGTAGCGTGTCTACCAATTCCACCACGAGAGCTAAGTCAAAGCAAAAAACGAGCGCGAAATATACCTATTTTTCTGGCGTTGTACCAGCCGGTGTTGCAACGGTAGGCACCGACACTTCAGCTGGAGTCTGTTCTGCATTAACTGCAGCAGGAACGGCAACTGGCGTAGCGTTTACCGCCGGAACCGCGCCGGTTGGTTGCACACTCGCTGGGCTAACTGCTGTTGGGCTAACGGGTGCTGTACTAACTGGTGCTGGCGGCGTCGTCAATGGCTTCGCACCAGGAAGCTCGGATACCGGTGCCGGTGTGGGCTTTGCAAAATCGCCCATCAAGCCGCCTGTTTCAGTGGCAGGACGACCGCCGTGAGACACGTAAATGCCCATTCCAATACTAATGATGAAAAATAGCGCTGCACAAATTGCGGTCGAGCGGGACAAAAAATTGGCCGAACCGCGTGCACCAAAAACTGTACCCGACGCACCAGCACCAAAGCTAGAACCCGCTTGAGCACCAGCACCACGCTGCATCAAAATCAGACCGATCATGACGATGGCGACGATCACATAAACCACGTTGAAAAACGGAACAAGAAGTTCAGCCCATTTCATATTGCGCTACCAGACAAATTGATTAAAAAAAGCGCTTGAGGTCATTAAAACCTAAGCTGCAGCGATAATTTCTTGGAAATCAGCGGCTTTCAAGGATGCACCGCCAACGAGCGCGCCATCAATATCAGCCATATTCAAAAGCTCTTTAGCATTTGCGCCTTTCACGCTACCGCCGTAAAGTATCTGAATCAAGCCCGCTACTTTAGCACTGTGCGCTGCAATTTGACTACGCAAGTATGCGTGCACTTCTTGCGCTTGTTCAGGCGTTGCGGTGCGGCCAGTACCAATTGCCCAGACTGGCTCATAAGCTAGAGCGGCATTTTCAAACATGGTAATGCCACAATGTGCAATTACGGCGTCAAGCTGACGCTTAATAACTGCGAAAGTGTCGCCGGAATCACGCTCGGACAGTGTTTCACCCATGCACAAAACCGGCTTGAGCCCGCATGCAATCGCACGTGCAAATTTTTCTGCGACCAAATGATCAGACTCAGCAAATAGCGCCCGTCGTTCGGAGTGCCCGACCAGTACGTAGTCGCAGCCAACATCACGCAACATTTCACCCGCCACTGCACCGGTGTACGCACCGGGCAGGTGCGCGCACAAATCTTGTGCGCCAAGTTTGATCGCACTACCGTTCAATAACATTGCAACCTGCGCTAGATACGGATATGCGGGCAACAAAA
>JAYVAQ010000553.1:0-3782 GCA_043750875.1 Rhodanobacteraceae bacterium | reverse complement strand
CAGTGCAGTCTCGCCCTTTACGTTGCGAGAGAAAAGAGTGACTTCTCCAGGATCGAGGTTGGCATCATCAGCGAAATCGTTTAGAACTTCCTTCAGTGTCAACATTGTTGCCTCATCGCGTTGGCCTAACTTTTAATTCAGCCAATATGCGGCCCGAAATCCACTACTAGCGCGATACCGCCGAACCTCGCATCGTTGGCCCGCAGTTTTAGTCGGGTAACACCGCCCAACCCAGGCCGCCGCAAAAGAGGCACTTCGCCTGTCCACTCGAAAGCTCGTCCCCATAGAGCCCTGAGCCTAGACAAAGCGTGCAATCAAATGCTTCTGTTGGCCGAGTCGGTATCAGTGGCGCGAGCCGGGAATAGCGTTTCGACGCCCACACGATCACTCGGATCAGATCCTGAGTATCTCTAGAACGATCAAATTCATTCGCCTCAATGCCGGTAGCAATCACCTCGGCGTCAGGCGTGAGGAAAACTTGAGACCACAGACTAGTCCCTATCGGCAGCGCACTCAGCGCAGCTGATAGGCACTGTTCCTCCTCGTCTTGGAAATCAGTTGCAGTCAGCTCAACGAGAAGTTCGCTGACAATTATCTTTAGCTTTTCGAGGTCTATGCACACAGCGTTGGTTAATATAGCCGTGATGCGTCGCCGAAAAATGGTGTGTTCATAGTTACGCGCGCCCAAGCCAGTAGCCCGGCTCCCGATGTTGATGGGCGACTGCATAAATTTGCGGCCCGGCAGATGGGTGTTGTTCGTAGACCACCGAGTACGGAAAGCGGGCAAAGTGATAGATGCGAAAGCCGAATTCATCGAACGGCCCGCGCGCCTGATTCTCTACAAGTATTTCTATTACACGTTCAAATTCCACGAGGAACGCCTCACTAATGGCAAGACTCGCGTGTTCGGCGTAATAGACAGCCGCGTCGCCCAGTTCAGTTTCGGCGTCTGGATGTATCCAGTACGTCATGCAAGACGAGCCCGTACGCGCGCCACCGCTTCGTGCCCAGGCACCATCGAGCGGTGCCCGGATATCACCTCATCGCGTCGCTGCCGCGCAAGCTGAATCCAAGCAGCCTGCGCGGGTGACTTTGGTTCAAAGCTAGCAATCAGACGTTCTAACAGACGGGCTCTTTCTTCCGGTGGTAAGGCAAGCGCCTGGACTTCCAGGTCTTCGATAACCGACTGCATAACACACCTCGTTAAGTTCAGTAGTGTGAAGCATGCCACAGCGGCTAATTAAATTCGGCGATGAAGGCAATGTGCTGCGACGTGCAAGCTCGTTCGATAAGCGATAAAGCGATGATTTCTAAGGCTTCGCCTGACACCTTCGTCCCGCCACCCGTATCCAATCGCCCTGTTGCAGTGTTTCTAAGTCTTCAAACAGGCCCTGATACGCCGGAATCAACTCTGCGTCTTGGCCGGCTAACATGCCAGAGAAAGCCGCTAACGCACCAGGCTTGCAGCCTGCGGCGAGTAATTTTTTCAGCGCCAACAATGGCGGCAGCAAAATATTGGCGACCAGTACATCGCACGCGGGCGGCGCGCTATCTTTGTCGGATAGCACCGTAAAACGCTCGTGCACGCCATTGCGATACGCGTTTTCTTTGCTGGCGATCAGCGCCTGTGGGTCGTTATCCACACCATAGGCATGCGCGGCCCCCAGTTTCAGCGCGGCGATCGCCAAAATACCGCTGCCACAGCCAAAATCCAGCACGGTTTTGCCCTGTAAATCTAAGCCGTCAAGCCACGCCAAGCACATCGCCGTCGTCGGATGCGTGCCGGTGCCAAATGCGAGGCCGGGATCGAGGCGAATATTCACCGCATCCGGGTCGGGTGGTGTGTGCGTGGTCGGCACGATCCAAAGGCGCTTACCAAACTGCATCGGCTGATAGGTATCCATCCACACGCGCGTCCAGTCTTTGTCATCGACATGCGCGAATTTCGCGGTTTGCAAAATGTGCGCCGGAATATCCTCATCCAGCGCCACTAATAAATCGAGCTTGTCCATCTCCGCCGGAAACAGCGCGGTCAAGGTTAACTCTGGCCACAGCGGGGTTTCGCCCACGCCCGGCTCTAAAATAGGCACATCTTCCGCGTCCAACAACGTGATCGCCAAGCTGCCTTGTGCCTCAATTGCGGCTTCAACCAGCGGCTGCTCACTAGCGCGTAGGCGTAGGTGGAGTTCTAAATAGGGCATGCGCAATCCTAGAGTGCAAAGCGGGCTAGGTTAGCGCGGAACGGGCGCAATTTTACAGGTTGACCGTGCTGTTTTGGCCTCGCGCCGCTTCATTTGTGGTAACGTAGCTACATTATGCTTTGGAGAATGCCGATGTCCATCACAACCTTGTCTAGCCGTCAATTCAATCAAGACGCAAGCAAAGCGAAGCTGGCTGCACGTTTAGGGCCGGTAATCATTACTGACCGTGGCAAACCAGCACATGTGCTGTTGAGCTATTTGCAATACCAGCAGCTCAGCCAAGTGCGCACAAATATCGTGGATTTATTGACGCTTGCGCCTGGCGAAACTCAGTTTGACGCGGACTTTGACTTTGATACGTTGATCCCAAATTCGCGTGAAACCCCTAGCGCTGCGGATTTTTCTTAAATGTTCCTACTGGATACCAACGTTATTTCCGAGTTGCGAAAAATTCCGCTGGCGCGTGCGGATTTGCTTGTCGAGCGTTGGGCCAAAACCACGCAAGCCGCAGATTTATTTATCTCAGTCATCACCGTTGAAGAGCTTGAAATTGGTGTGCGCCTAGCGCTTCGACAAAGTGCAGCTCAAGGCGCAGTGTTGCAACGCTGGCTGCATCATTATGTTTTGCCTGGGTTTCAAGGTCGTATTTTAGCGATCGACACAGCCGTCGCTCTGCGCAGCGCAGCACTCCATGTGCCAAATCCACGCCCTATTCGCGATGCGCTTATCGCCGCTACGGCGGGGGTCCATCATATGAGTGTGGTTACCCGCAACGTCGGCGATTTCGCTGGTACAGGGGTTTCGGTGGTAAATCCATGGAACCCAGAGGAATCGTGAGACAAAACACCCCCATTAGCCGCTAAACATCCCCCACCAAAACCCAACCCTCGCCGCTACCGCGCTGCAAAACCGCATCACCCGGTGCAATTTCACCTGCGGCTAAGGTTGATTGAGCCGTTAGCGCTGTGTAATACGCGGTGAAATCCGGCTCAGTGGCATCAAACAGCTGCTTAAAACTATCAATGACGAAGTAACTTTGCTGATAGGTATCTATGCGATAGCGCGTGCGCATCAAGCGTAGCAAATCGAAGCCAATGCGATTCGGCGCCGTGCTTTCCAGGCTGTAAAGACTTTCGCCTTTACTTGAGACAATGCCGGCGCCATAAATGCGTAGGCCTTGCGACGTTTGAATCAAGCCGAACTCAACCGTGTACCAATACAGCCGGGCCAGAAAACCTAGCGCGTCAAGGCCTGCCGCTTTCACACCACCTGCGCCGTAGGCTTGTAAATAATCACCAAAAACCGGGTTCGCCAGCAGCGGCACGTGGCCAAAGAAGTCATGAAATAGATCAGGCTCGCTGATGTAATCGATTTGTTCAGGCTCGCGAATCCACCAGGTGACCGGGAATTGCTTGGCAGCGAGTAGCTCAAAAAAACGTAAATCCGGTAGCAAACCTTCCACGGCGACCAACTCCCACCCGGTTTTGGCGCGCAGGACTTTGTTGGCCTCGGAAAATTTTGGGATCTGATCGGGGCCCAGATTCAAATCTTCTAGGCCCGCCATAAATTCATCGCAGGCAC
>JAYVAQ010000552.1:0-2567 GCA_043750875.1 Rhodanobacteraceae bacterium | reverse complement strand
CACCGACTGGATCTGGCGGATTCACGCCGGATATATTGCTTTGCGCGTCAAATGAAACAATTGGATTTGGGATTGAAGGAAATGGGCCTTTTTGCGACTGCACGCGTAAATCAGGTGGCTGCGGGAAAGATGCGGTAAGCCATTCCAAGCCCGTAGGGGATTCCTCTTTCGCACGCCCAGGACGCATCGGGCCTGAATACACGGGCACCGGCGGAATGTCCTTCAATGCGGGTGAAACATCAAACTGCGCTACCGGCACCACGCCCCGGTAAATACCAGCAATAACCCCGCCATCTGGCGCGGTCTGGATGCTCGCTGCAGTTCCCACTTGCGCAAAAACAATGCCCGCCAGCATTAACACACTATTACTTTTTTTCATTCCATGCCTCTCGCAATTTTTTGGAAAACAACCGTTCGAAGCTAGCCCAGCTCTGATTTAGATGCAATTCATTTTCACGCGCCGACGTATGTTCTAGCGCGCAATTCGGCAAGGCCAACCAATCAACGCTACTATGCGGCTCCTTTAGCTATCGGATTGCCCATGTCGCTGTCGCTCTATCAAAGCGCGGTTCCCGTTTTCAAACAAATGCTGCAAGCCTTGCGCGAAATTTTAGTTAAAGCTGATGCTTATGCCACGGCCAAGAAAATTGAGCCGAACACGCTTTTGCAAGCACGCTTGTATCCAGACATGTTTCCTCTAATTCGTCAGGTACAAATCGCGGCGGACTTCGCACGCGGCATTTCTGCGCGTCTAGCCGGTATAGAAGTACCGTCAAACGCTGGCAATGAAGCCAGCTTTGCGGATTTAGATGGCCTGCTGGCGCATACGCTTGAGTTCATTGACAGCATAACGGCAGCGCAAATCGATGGCTTCGAAACCCGCGAAATTGTCCTGCGTCCTGGCACGCCAAAAGAGAAAAAACTACTAGCAAACGCCTATTTGACCAGTTACGGCTTGCCACAGTTTTTCTTCCACACCACTACCAGCTACGCGATCCTGCGTCACAACGGTTTAGAAGTGGGTAAGCGCGATTACATGGGCGTGTACTAGCCAGCGCCAGCAAAAGCTGCGAATACTAAAACGTTGCTTTGGCGATCTTCTTATGAATCTCAGGCGTCGCCATCAATGACGCCGAGCCATACCACGGCGTCATTTCCGCAATCAAAATCCCGGCTTTTACTGCCGGATCAGTTTCCACCAACGCTTGCGCTTCGGCAATGGTGGCAACCGCAAGTATGAAAATGCCGCGATAGTTCCTGTCGTTTTTGCTAAATGGCCCGGCAACCGCAAGTTTTCCTTGGTCGGCTAGTTTTCCGATATTGGCCATATGTCCGGCGAAAAGATCGGTACGCGCTTTGTCTTTGAAATTCGCGTCATTTGGACCGGTTTTTAAAATAACAAACACATAGTGCCGCATGCCATGTTCATCGCCACCTAGTTTTGCCGCCAGTTCTGTGTCGTATCCTGAATTTTTTGGTGCACTAACTACTAGCGACGAAAAAACTATCCCGATTCCGATGGCAAAGGCAAATTTGATCGTTTTCATTTGATTTCTCGACGCTCGAATCAGGCACCTGAGTTTGGCACCGCGCAAGGCAATAGTTAAGTAGCAAAATTCAGCGTTCGGATCCTAGATCCGACTAAACTTAGATCGCCACCAAACCCGCACTCGCCAACTGCAGCCACTTCATACCGACGGTATCAAACTTGACCTCGACGCGCAGATAGGCGCCCTCGCCTTCCGCACTGATCAATAAGCCTTCGCCAAATAATTGATGCTTGACGCGGCCGCCGAGCTTAAGCCCCATATTTGCTGATTCGCCATAACGCGGGCGCGGTGCGCCGTAACTTGAGCCATAGCCAGAGCCATAACTGGGGCGGGCTCGCGCTTTGGGCCGAATTTGATTGAGCAAGTTGACCGGAATTTCGCCGATGAACCTAGACGGCTGCTGCAATTGGTATTGCCCATGGCGACGGCGGCTTTCCGCATGGCTGAGGGTCAGTACTTGCCGTGCTCGCGTGATGCCGACATACGCCAGGCGGCGTTCCTCTTCTAGCGCAATCGTGCCGTCTTCCGAGGCGCGTTGAGTCGGAAATAAGCCCTCTTCCAAGCCCACCAAATACACGAACGGAAATTCCAAGCCTTTGGCGGAATGCAGCGTCATCAGCTGCACCGAATCTTCCCAGGGTTTGGACTGGTGATCGCCCGCCTCCAATGCCGCGTAAGCCAAAAATTGCTGCAACGGCGTTTGCTCGGGCGGCGGTGCTTCGCCGGGCACCTGATCTGCAATCGGCGGAGTAAAGCGGCGCGCGGTGTTCACCAATTCGGCTAAGTTGTCCGCTCTGCCTTCTTCAGCGCGGTCTTCGCGTTGGTAATGCGTGTTTAAACCGGATTTGATCAGCACAGTGTCAATCAAATCGCCTAAATCCTGTTCGCGCGCGGCGGCGGTACATTCTTCCAGCATGAGGATTAATGCGTTGGCACCGGTTTTGGCTTTGCCAGACAAGCCAGAGCAACCCAGAGCTTCAACAATTGCAGCAAATAGAGATAGACCTCCGGATTTCG
>JAYVAQ010000551.1:0-5183 GCA_043750875.1 Rhodanobacteraceae bacterium | reverse complement strand
GAGATGTTGATGCCCGTTTCAAGCAGCACGTCAAAAGCCACATCGGCCATTGCCAGCTTGGTGGTCAGGAATCGTTGATGTTCGCCGCTCAGGAGCACGGCCACATCGGCATCGCTGTCGGGGCGATGAGTGCCCCGCGCACGACTGCCGAAAACGATTGTGCCCGCCACGTCATAGCGACCGGCAATTAAGACAAGGAAACGCCGGACGGCTTCCTCGGTGTCATGGTCAATGTGACCCTGCTGCCCCATACGCCTCTCCTTATCAAAACTCATTGCAATGGTAATTGATTGAGATAGCATATCAAGAACTATTTGTGAGAATGGAAATGCCTTGATTTTGCATGCCGCATCGGTGGCTGGGCGAGGCTTATCAAAAACCTGCGTTTTCAAGAAGGAGCCATATGCCCCGTCAGTCGATTCTGTCCGCTGCCGAGCGCGATAGCTTGCGCGCACTACCTGATGCCAAAGACGAGTTGATACAGCACTACACATTCAACGAGATCGACTTGTCGATCATTCGCCAGCGGCGCGGGCCTGCGAACCGGTTGGGCTTCGCTGTTCAGCTTTGTTACCTGCGATTCCCCGGCATCGTCCTTGGCGCTGATGAACCGCCACTCCCACCCTTGCTGCGATTGGTCGCGGCCCAGCTCAAGGTGCCAGTAGAAAGCTGGGAAGAATACGGCGTGCGTGACCAGACCCGCCGTGAGCACCTAGTCGAGCTGCAAACAGTGTTTGGCTTCAAGCCTTTCACTATGAGTCACTACCGACAAGCGGTGCATACGTTAACCGAGCTGGCCTTGCAGACCGACAAAGGCATTGTCCTGGCCAGCACGCTAGTCGAAAACCTACGGCGACAGACCATCATCTTACCCGCCATAAACGCCATCGAGCGCGCTTGCGCGGAAGCCATCACCCGCGCTAATCGGCGCATTCATGCGGCGTTGACCGATTCATTGTTGCCTGTCCATCGCCAGCGCCTGGACGAACTGCTCAAGCGCAAAGAGGGCAACAAAACGACCTGGCTGGCTTGGCTGCGGCAATCGCCCGCCAAGCCGAATTCGCGGCACATGCTCGAACATATTGAACGACTTAAAGCTTGGCAGGCGCTTGATCTCCCCACAGGCATCGAGCAGCAGGTTCACCAGAACCGTTTGCTCAAAATCGCCCGCGAGGGTGGCCAGATGACGCCCGCCGATCTGGCAAAGTTCGAGGTGCAACGACGTTATGCCACGCTGGTAGCTCTGGCCATTGAAGGTATGGCCACTGTCATCGACGAAATCATTGACTTGCACGACCGCATCATCGGCAAGCTATTCAATGCGGCCAAGAACAAACATCAGCAGCAGTTTCAGGCTTCCGGCAAGGCGATCAATGACAAGGTGCGGATGTATGGCCGCATCGGCCAAGCCCTACTGGATGCCAAACAGAGCGGAGGCGATCCGTTCGCCGCTATCGAAACCGTCATGTCGTGGGAAAGGTTTGCCGCCAGTGTCGCCGAGGCACAAAAGCTTGCGCAACCTGCTGATTTCGATTTCTTGCACCGCATTGGCGAAAGCTACGCCACGTTGCGCCGTTACGCGCCAGAGTTTCTGTCCGTGCTCAAGCTACGGGCCGCGCCTGCCGCCAAAAACGTGCTTGATGCCATTGAGGTGCTGCGCGGCATGAACATCGACAACGCCCGGAAAATGCCCGCCGACGCGCCCACGGCGTTCGTCAAGCCGCGCTGGGCGAAACTGGTTCTCACCGGCGATGGCATTGACCGGCGTTACTACGAGCTGTGTGCCTTGTCGGAGCTGAAAAATGCGCTGCGCGCTGGAGATGTGTGGGTACAGGGTTCACGCCAGTTCAAGGACTTCGACGAGTACCTGGTGCAATACCTGTCACCACTGGGCTGGGAGCATATCAATCTGACCGGCGATTACCTTTGGCGCAGCAGCGCCAAGGTCGGCGCTGGCAAGTTCAGCCCGCTACGTCCGTTGCCACCGGCTTAACGTGCTTTATTTTCGTTTTTTGAGACGACCCCAAACAGGATTCGCTAGAGAACTAATGGCCTAGCGGCTTGTTTTTTCATCAAAGCGAGCGGTGAAAAATGATCTAAATAGATCTGAGTTGTTTGCATGCGTTGGCACGGGCTGTGTTTCTGAATCGGTTGGGTGAAATGTGTGACCGGCGCTTTGAAAATCAGCGCTACCGCGCAAGCGGCCTCAACTTGGTGGTGTCAGCGATGCTTACTTGTCAGCTTTTGTTCTACGCCACGGCACAACCAAATTGCCAAGCGCGACCGTTATTAGGCCGCGCTCGGTAAGCGCCGAAATAAGCGAGCAGATAGGACGATGCCCCACGCAGTCGCCTTATTGGGAGTTCGACCTGGATTGATTACAACCGTACCAAGCGCCGGGCCCGGTCAGTGCGACACCATTGTTATTGCCAAAGAGCATGCCATTGAATTGCCCTGCACCGCCCTGCACCATGGCTACATGCGCCCAAGCCACCTGCGCGCCATTATTGATGATCTGGCTGGCCATAATCGTTGCGTAGGATTGGCACTGTGCGTTAAGCATGGCTGCCGCTGACAAGTTTGCTTGCGTAGGATTTGTAGGATCCTGTAGCAGAGCCTGAATGAACGGCAAATCTGCGTTCGGCTGGATCGTAGTCGTCAGTATGGAATTCAGAAAACTACTCATGCTTCCACAAGCTGTCGGAGGGTTGGTTGCCAATTGGCCCACTGCACCGGCGATCGCCCCACAATTGTCATGACTTAGAAACACCACCAGTTGAACCTTGAGTACCAGCACGGCGTATTCGATGCTGCCAATCACCAACGGATCGATCACATTTCCCGCTGTGCGGATGACGAATAGGTCGCCAACCGCCTGATTCATAAGAATTTCTGGCACCACGCGCGAATCCGAACAACACACGACCACGGCAAACGGATTTTGCGCTTGGCCCATCGCCGCAATGGCGGCTGCCTGGGGCGAGCCCAGCGTCTGTGCGAACTGAACGAAGGTTGCGTTGCCAGTGGTTGCTAGTGAGTACGCCGACGTTTCGCCGGTAAAAGTCGGCTGACAGCCCGTAGTTCCGGCGTCAGCTACTGGCTCAATCGGCGATGTGGGCCAAATCTTTGGCGCGTTATCGGGGTTGAAATCCTGCGGCCACTTCGGCCGCGGCGCTGGTGCTGTGTTGGTTGGTATCTCGATCAATTTGGGCTGCAGCTTCTGGGTCGGATTCATGATTGCTCCAATTGCACAAAAACGAGCCAAGCCACGGCGTTTGTCCGGTTAGCAGCACCGGCTCAGCACGGCACAGTGTGCACCCCTATGATTCGAATAGATACTGCTCAATAAAAGCCTGGGGATTGGGGTCTGGGGAGCAATGGAACAGTGAACCGACTTAAGCGCAGTGAAGCTTCACCCAGCGGCTTCGCTGAGTTTGGCGCGAGCTCATACGTGAGCGGAACCAAGCAGTCTTGTCCGCCGCACGTGGCCGTGTCGGTGGGCGACCCAAGGGGCCTGCAAAGGCTGATGCCACTGCGATGACTGCGGAAACGCTTTATCGCGAGCGGCGTCTGAGCGTGAACACCACCGCCGAAAAGTTGCACATTTCCAAGAGCACGCCCTTCGCCGGTTCAAGCTCCCCAGACCCCTCGTTGAAGCGGCGTGAATGTGCAGACTTTTGGAAGTTCGCGGCCAGTTTTCCGGGCCTAAAAGCCCGGCCTCGTTGAAGCATCAAGATGGCTAAGGGCGTTCGCGAGACGATCAAAATTTTTCCGGCCCTAAAAGCCCCGGCCTCGTTGAAGCCCGGCCATCACTGCGATAGCTTCGCCGGCAAAGGTTGTTTTCCGGGTCTAAAAGCCCCGGCCTCGTTGAAGCGGCGGCCCGAAACCGCCTGATTTATGCCTGGTGCGGCGTTTTTCAGGCCTAAAAGCCGGCTCGTTGAAGCCTGGTCACGCCAGGGCATAAATCTTCACACCGGACTGTTTTTCGGGCCTAAAAGCCCCGGCCTCGTTGAAGCCAGTGCTCGCTAGATGATTGAGGAACTGGAAAGGTTCGATAACATATTTTTATCTTGCCTTTTGGGCGGCGTAATTCAGGCTAATCAAATCCCTGGCTTTGGAGTAGGATCTGGAGCCGTGGCGAGCGCTGGGCTAGACGATTCCTTATCTTTTCCAAGTAAATATCCCGCAATGGCCCCAAACAACCCGATTATCGGGGTCAACTGGTCACTGCTGTATCCGACAACAAGCAATAGTGCGGATAGTCCAATGATTGTGATCACTCCGATAACTCGAAGTACATGAAAACCGGAAGCCTTAGAACGCCAGAGTAAAACAGCGCAAATCACCAACGCTGCTAAAGTGAAGAAGAGCAGCGATACCGACAGAAACTTCACCAATTCCGGCGACCAAGTCTGAACCACGTGCCCTACCGTTGTGGATGCCTCTTGTGCTGTTGTGTTCGAAGCCTCCTGTGCTTGCTCCAATTCGGTAGTGAGGCGCTTAAGATCAACTGTATCAGCCATCAATTACCTCCAGTTTTCGTTTCAAGCATCTTTAGCCGCGTGTCTGTAAGCACCAGCTGTTTTTTTAGCTGTGTCGTTTCTTCCTGGCTAGAGGTACGCATTTCCTCAACAGCGCGTTGCAATTCCTGAATTGAACTGGACAGGGATGAAATTAGTTGAGTTTGCTTCGCAACTAAATCTCGAAGTTTCGGGTCCAACCTAACAAGTGAATTCGTCGGCGGAACTGAAAAGGGCGCTGATGCAGTGACCGTGGTGATATTGGAGGGATAGAACAAAACCTCACCATCTCGCAAAATGAACTTGCCAGAGATGTTGCCCAAATTGTCGATGGAGAGCGGCGTCTCCGGGCGCGCCGGTGCCGGCGGCATTGGCCTCGGCTCCGGCGGCAATCTTGGCGCTTGTTGTGCTTTGCTATCCGATGCCAAAGTGAGGAATCCCACGACTGCGAAAGTAATGATGCAATTCATTAAGGGCTGTAAAATTGTGCCTGGATATTTTTTTTCCTCGGGCGCGATAGGTTGTTTTTCTTTCGGGTCAGTTATGCTGGTCGGGATATCTTGCTGCTCAGGCTTTGCTGACATCTCTTCGCCAAGCTTAGTCAAGGCAGTAATGCTGAATTCTGCCGCAGGTAGCGCGCGAAACATCCGCCCGAAGCGTCCC
>JAYVAQ010000550.1:0-2514 GCA_043750875.1 Rhodanobacteraceae bacterium | reverse complement strand
TATTCCACTCATTATCGCCGCAGCGATCGTTGGCTATCTGAGTTACCAGTCAGCGAAAAGCGCCGTGCAAGATCGCGTTACTGCACAGTTGGATTCATTGCGGGTTGTGCAGGCGCAGCAAGTTAAGTCGTATTTCGACACCCTCAAACAGACAATGCTTGTAACCAGCACCAACCCGACGGTACGTGAACAATTCAAGCGACTTCGCGATGCCTACCCGACAGTAGCAAGCTCGCTAACGGTTCCGGAAGAAGAACAGCGCGCTGGAGTTCGCGAGTATTTCACCACTAGCTTTTCGGACGAATTTAAGGCACGCAATGCCGGAAAGTTGGTTGACATGGGTGCGCTTGTAGATTCATTGCCTGCCAGCGCGATCGCGTTGCAATATTTATATATCGCCAAGAACGCAAATAAGTTGGGTGAGAAAAATCGCCTCGATGCAAGTGAGCTTGATAGCACCGATTATTCCGCGACCCACGCGCAGTTTCAGCCGTGGGTTCGCAACGTTATTGATCAATACGGCCTGTACGATTTTTTTCTTGTCGATATGAACGGCGACGTTGTTTATACCTACTTCAAAGAAGCGGACTTTGGCACGTCCTTAGTTGATGGCCCGTATTCCGGGACAAACATCGGCGACGCATATCAACAAGCACGCGACGCGGACGATCCGAACGCAATTTACTTGGCTGACTACCGCCCTTACATCCCTTCCTACGACGATCAAGCGGCGTTTCTAAGTGTTCCATTATTTGATGGCATCGGATCAGATCGCCAGAAAATCGGCGTATTTATTGTGCAAGTGCCCATTGCCCAAGTTAACGATGTAATGACGTTTCGTAAGGACTGGCTCGGCTCGGGTCTAGGCAAAACAGGGCAAACATTGCTGGTTGGAAGCGATTCGCTTTCGCGCAGTATCAGCCGTGAGTTAGTACAAAATTCAAAAGGTTACTTAGAGACTTTGAAGGCCCAGGGCGTGAACACTGCTTTTATTCAAGCCATTTCTTCTCGCAACTCAGACATTGGTACGCGCGAGCTGAAAAGCGAGGGCATTAGTCAGGCGATCGCAAGTAAAACTGGAGCATCAACATACAAAAACCATCTGGGTCGAGACGTCTTAGGCTCGTACGCGCCGATTGACGTGCTTGGGCTTTCTTGGATAACGCTTGCAGAAATCGACCAAGCCGAAGCATTTCTACCAGCGCAAGCGTTGCTTGAACGCATAGGCATTGCAGCGATTGGCACCACCGGTGTATTGGCGCTGCTTGGATTTCTATTTGCCTCGGCGCTGGCGCGCTCGATCAATCGACCCATTGCGCACTTGCAAAGCACGATTCAAGAAGTCACCACGGGCAATTTGGATGCGCGTACGAAAATGCAGCCTACCGATGAACTTGGCCAGCTAGGCAATGCCTTCGACACGCTACTAGATGATCGCGTTTCGCAGCTGGTTTCCGCAGCACACGAAAACGAAATCATGAACAACTCGGTCATCGATATCATGCAATCCTTAGGGCAAATTGCGCAGAACGATCTGACCATTAAAGTACCGGTTACCGGTGATGTAACTGGCGCGATTGCCGACGCTATTAACTTTGTAACCACGGAAACCAGCGGCGCACTGCGCCAAGTGCTCAACATTTCCGCCAACGTGGCGCGCGCCTCAACGCAGGTGCGCCAACGGGCTGCCGACGTTATGGCAGCGGCCGAGAAAAATGGCGTCGAAGTAAATTCAACGTCACGCGAATTGGAAGGTGCGGCCAGCGCGCTCAACGACATCGCCGGGCAAGCACAAAGTGCGAATGAAGCCGCCGAACGCGCGATTTCAGCCACCGGTCAAGCCTTAAAAATCGTGTCGGAAACCGTGCACGGCGTGGCGCTATCCCGCGATCAAATTCGTGAGACGGAAAAACGACTGAAACGGCTAGGCGAACGTAGCCAAGAAATTACCACGGTTGTGAACATCATCAATCAGATCGCGGAGCGCACCTCGGTACTCGCGCTAAATGCAGGGATGCAGGCGGCAGCTGCAGGCGATGCGGGCCGAGGTTTCGCCTTGGTTGCTGATGAAGTCAAGCGGTTGGCAGAAAGTGCGCGTGATGCGACGCGCCAAATCGGCACCTTGGTCAATGGCATTCAGGCCGACTCGGGCGACACCATTCGCACCATGAATGAAACCATTTCGCAAGTCGTTGGCATTTCCAAATTGGCCGAGCGCGCAGGCGAGCAAATGGAAAAGACGCTGTCAGCGACTGACGGGCTGGTAGGTTCAGTGCGGGAAATTGCCGCGACCACTGCGACCCAAGCACGTGCATCAGGCACCTTGCTAAAACGCGCGCACAACATTGAGTTGGCGAACACCGAGACCATGGCACAGCTTACCGCGCAACGTGAAGAGACGGCGCGGCTGATGCAATATTCCAAAGCCCTAGTGGACACGGTACGCGTCTTCAAGCTGCCAAGTGCCGAGACGCCAAGTTAATATCCGTATTGATGGTCTAGGAAATTAACTTG
>JAYVAQ010000549.1:0-5667 GCA_043750875.1 Rhodanobacteraceae bacterium | reverse complement strand
CGTCGGTTGGGGACAATTGATGCTTGAAAATGTTGCGTTCATTGATAGCAAGCAACACGACTCGATGTCCGGTACAAAACTGAAAAATGGCGATGTTTTATTGAACATAACCGGGGCTTCAATAGGACGAGCAGCAATCTATCGGGGAGCTGATTTTTGCGCAAATGTGAATCAACACGTATGCATAATCCGGACAAATTCCCGCTTGTTGCCTGACTTTCTAGGCTCGTTTTTGCTTTCGGAATACGGACAAAAGCAAGTCGATCAATTTCAAGCAGGCGGGAATCGTCAGGGCTTAAACTTCGAACAAGTCGGATCGTTTCGATTGTTGACGCCACCCCTACCCGAACAACAAAAAATCGCCGAAATCCTATCCACCTGGGATCGCGCGATCGAGATTGCAGAGCTAAACCTTCAATCCCTCCGCCAAGAAAAATCCGCCCTAATGCAGCAACTCCTCACCGGCAAACGCCGCGTCAAACTGGACACCTCGCCATGACACCGCATACCGCCGAGCTGTGCAGCGCGCAAATCCCGGCCTTGGCAACTTTGGTGGCGCTCGGTTGGGATTACCTTTCGCCCAGCGAATGCTTAGAGTTACGCGGTGGCCTAAATGCGGTGGTATTGCGCCCGGTCATGGTCGCGTGGCTTAAAAACTATAGCTTTCGCCACAAAAACCAGGACTGCGCGCTCTCGAATAATGCGATTGAGCAAATATTGCGGGAACTGAGCAGCCCGGCGTTGCACGATGGTTTATTGAGTGCCAATGAAAAGCTGTATCACGCACTGACTTTGGGGGTGACGGTAACCGAGTTTATCGGCGGGAAAAAGCTGAGCCTGACGGTGCCGCTGATTGATTGGGACAGCCCCGGCAACAACTGTTTTCAAATCACCGAAGAGCTGAGTTTGTTGTGCAGCGATGGCACGCGGACGCGCCGCCCGGATATGGTCGGCTACGTCAATGGCCTGCCGCTGGTGGTGATTGAGGCAAAGCGCCCGGCGGGCAGCACGGTCAATCAAGCAACTGTGGCTGAGGGCATCAGCCAGATGATTCGCAATCAAAAAGCCGATGAAATTCCGCAGCTATTTGTTTACGCGCAGCTTTTGCTATCGATCAGCGGCGTGGATGGCCGCTACGGCACCACCAAAACCCAGGCGAAATTTTGGTGCCCGTGGAAAGACGAGGAGTTTGACGAGGCGCATTACGCTGAGATTAAAAACCGCAGCCTAAGCGCCGAGCCGCGCGCGGCGCTGATGGCAAACCGCTTGGCTGATGTAACACTGCATTTCGATGCGCTCTGGTGCGCGGAGCAAGCAGTCACTGAGCAAGATCGGCTGTTGATTGGCCTGCTCAGCCGCGCGCGCCTGCTGGAATTTCTGCGCTATTTCATTTTGTTTGACCGCAAAGTCGAGAAAATTGCAGCGCGCTATCAACAGGTGTTTGGCATTAAAGCTTTGTTGGCGCGCCTGAATGTGATTGGCGCGGACGGCGCGCGTCAGGGCGGGGTTATTTGGCATACGACCGGCTCCGGTAAAAGCTTCACGATGGTGTATTTGTGTCAGGCATTGCTGCTGGCGCCGGGGCTAAAAAACTGCCGGGTGATTGTGGTTACGGATCGCCTAGATTTGGAAAAGCAGCTAGCGGGCAATTTCCTAACCGGTGGCGCATTGGGCTTGGATGTGGGTACAAAAAAAGCCGGTGCGGGCAGCAAAGCTAGCTCGGGGCGGGATTTGGCCAAGCGCATTGCGAAGGGAAGTGATCGCATTCTTTTTAGCTTGATCCACAAATTTGGCAGTGCCACCAAACTACCGGAGTGCCATAACAGCAGCGTGGATTTAATCGTGCTGATTGACGAAGGCCACCGCAGCCAAGGCGGGGAAAACCACGAGCGCATGCGCGCAGCGCTGCCGAATGCGGCCTTCATCGCCTTTACTGGCACGCCACTGCTAAAAAATGACAAAACCGCCGGCAAATTCGGCAAAATTATTCACGCCTACACCATGCGCGATGCCACCTTGGACGGCACGGTAACGCCGCTGCTGTATGAAGAACGCGTGCCGGAATTAGAGATCAATAATGCCGCGATTGATAACTGGTTTGACAAAATCACGCTGGGCTTAAGTGCGCGTCAAAAAAGCGATCTAAAACAAAAATATGGCCAAAAGGGCCCGGTGTATGGCGGCGCCAATCGTATTGACTTGATCGCGTGGGATATTGCCGTGCACTTTAAAACTAACTTTATAGACATGGAGTTAGAGCTAAAAGGCCAGCTCGCCACCGACAGCAAATTAAGCGCGGTGCGCTACAAAAAAGCGTTGGACGCGACCGGTTTAGTCACGAGCGCCATTATTATTTCCCCACCGGACACCCGCGAGGGCCACAGCGATGTCGACGAATCAGAGCTGCCCGAGGTGCTCAATTGGTGGAAAGCGAATGTGCTGGAGGATGCGCAAGAGTACGAGCGGCAAACCATTGAGCATTTCGCAGGCGTGGGCAAGCCCGATATTTTGATCGTGGTGGATAAATTGCTGACCGGCTTTGATGAGCCACGCAATAGCGTTTTGTACATCGACAAACGCTTAGAACAACATAGCTTGATTCAAGCCATTGCCCGAGTAAATCGCCTGCACGAACAAAAGCAATTTGGCCTGTTGATCGATTATCGCGGCATTTTGCCAGCGCTAGACAGCGCGATGGCGGACTATAAAGACTTGGCCGCGCGCACGCGGGGCGGTTTTGATTTGGCCGATATTGACGGCATGTACGCCAACGTCAGCACCGAATACAAACGCTTACCGGCGCTGCATGCGCAGCTGTTGGCGCTGTTTAAAAGTGTGCGTAATCCCCAGGACCGCGAGCAATATCGCCAGCTGCTAGTGCCGAAGTTTCAGGCCGATCTAGACACCAATCAAAAGGCGCGTGAGGACTTTTATGCCGCACTAACCGCGTTTGGCCTGTGTTTGAAAACCGCACTTTCGTCCCGCTCATTTTTTGAAGACCGCGCGGTAAGTGAAGCGCTGATCGCCACCTATAAGAAAGACCTGAAGTTTTTTACCGAACTGCGCATGATCGCCAGGCGGGACGCGGAAGAAACGGTGGATTTTTCCACCTACGAGCTGCAGATTCGAAAATTGCTGGACCGCTACGTGTTGGGCGAAAACATCCGCGCATCGAAGGGCTTGCTGCCATTGAATGCGCTGGGCCAAGGCATCGCTGAGCCGGCACAGTGGTCAGAAGAGAAAACGCGCAATGAAACTGACATTATCAAAAGCCGCATCAAACGCACGATTGACCAGGACTTAGCGGACGACCCTTATGCGCAAACGGTATTCTCGGAGCTACTGCGTCAGGCTATCGATGCGGCGGCGGCCGAGTTCGACAATGCATTAAGCAACTACACACGCTTTAAAACCTTGCACGAGCTAGCACAGGCGCGGCAAACACCCGACACACCACCCGAGTTGATCGCAAGCCGACACGCTAGCGCTTACTTCGGCATTTTGCGCTTAATCTTGGGCGACCAACGCGCGCTGAGTGAGCGCGAAGTATTCCTCAGCACCGCGCGCGAAATCGAGCACACCGTGCAGGTGGCGGTGGCGGAAAACTCACTGAATCCGCAAAACATTGAAGCAGCAATACGGAAAAGCCTACTGCCAAGCCTTTTCAGCTTGATGGGGCTTGAGCTTGCCAATAAAGTGTTGGAACAAATCATCAATGTCACACGCATTGGTTTGGCCCGTGGCGGTTACTAACGGTGGGCGGTTACTAGCCGTGGCGCCGACGCAAAGCGCACAAGTCTCGCCGGAAGGCGACACGGCAAACAAGTCTCGCCGATCAGGCGACACGGCAAACAAGTCTCGCCGATCAGGCGACACGGCAAACAAGTGAGCGAACTCGAAACGCTGCACTACGGCGCGCGCAGCACGGTTTACCGAGTTGCTGAAACAACGCGCTTGCGCAGCAAAATCCGCATTCACGTACACCCAGCGGGCATCGTTGAAGTGCAGGCACCGCGTGGAACCGAAAGCAAACGCATTAAAGCCGCTGTGCAAAAACGCGCGCGCTGGATTTTTAGCAGTTTAGATAGCGCCACAACTTCCCGTGTAGCGGCCAAACCGCGCGAATATGTGGGTGGCGAGACGCATTTTTATCTGGGCCGCCGCTATCGTCTGAAGGTGTCGTTGGATATTGCGCTAGCCGGAGAAGACAACTTTTCTGTTGGTTCGTTTGCCAAGGCAAACAAATCTCTCGATAACGACATGCGCGCGCCAAGGCACCCTGCGGTAAAAATAAGCGGTGGCAACCTGCATTTGCGCGTGCCCAATACGCAGCCCAGCATCGTCAAACTGCACCTAATGCACTGGTATACGCTGCGCGCCAAAAGCTATTTCACACGCCGCTTAGCGGAAATTTCCTGCACCTTAGAGTGGCTAGACGCCGTACCGGAACTGAAGCTGATTCCCATGCGTCAGCAGTGGGGCAGCTGCACGCCAGCCGGTGCGATTCACCTCAACCCGGCACTGATTCGCGCGCCGCGTGTTTGCATTGACTATGTGTTGCTGCACGAATTGTGTCATTTACGCGAACACAATCACAGCAAACGCTTTTATGCACTATTGAGCCAGCTCAACCCAAATTGGCAGGAAACTAAGCAGGAGTTGGACAAACTGGCTGAGCTATTGCTGACAGATTAGCGGTCAAAAAAAGCGCTTCACTCTCATCGAATCGCCTCAATCACTTTAAAGCCGCGATCTTGCACTAATGTTTGCCCGTGGCTAAATTTTTGCTTCAACACCGCCTCGTACGCTAAATGCTGATTCGCGACCATGAAAAACCGGCCGCCAGAACGTAAGGCGGCAGCGGCACTGGCGATAAAACTTAAGCCTAGATCTGCCAGGTCGGCGCGCCCGACGTGGAATGGCGGGTTGCTCAGAATAAAATCGAAATCGCCATGAGGTAGGCCCTGGGTGACGTCGTGCCAATGCAGATTCGAAGCACGCGCGCCAAATTGCGCCAAATTTGCACGCGCCAATTCCAAGGCGCGAAAGTCGGCTTCAAAACCTTCCATCTGGGTGATCGCCGGATTGTGTTGCAGCGCGCGCGCACTAAGAAAGCCGTAGCCGCAGCCCAAATCCGCACCGCGCCCGGCTAAATCAAGCGGTAGATTTTCGGCTAGTAAGCTGGACCCCGCATCAATGCGATCCCAGGCAAACACGCCCGGCCGACTCAAAAATTCGCCATCAACAATAGGCTGGATCCCATCCAACTGAGTCCACGCGTGTGCCAACTCGACATTGAGCGTGGCGGCGCTGGCCCAAATGACCCGGCATTTTGCTTTGGATTCAAACCGCACTTGGCCCAGCAGCGCTTCGCAATCGGACTGCAAGGACTTTGCGCCCTCGGTGTTTTGTTGGGCTGTGACCATCATGCCACCCGGCGCTAGGCTCAAGGCTGCTTGCGCCAAAAGCGCTCGGTTTTCTTGGCGTTGGCGCGCGGGCAGCAGCAAAATGCGCTGAAATTTATTTGTGCCCGCAGACATTTGCGGCTGCACGTCAAAGCCGGTGGCCAGCAACGTATCGGCCCACGGCTTAAAGTTTTGCACGCAGACCAAATTGGAAGCACTCCGCAAATCAGCGGAATACCGCGCGCGTAGAAACAGGGTTTTG
>JAYVAQ010000548.1:0-5764 GCA_043750875.1 Rhodanobacteraceae bacterium | reverse complement strand
GACTTTGCGTGCATTCACTACCATATAGATATCCGCAGCCTCCAACACCGCTCCACGCTCACCGCGCTTAGTCAAACCAAAGTACCCAATACCAAAGCGCGCGATATTCAGCATTGCATTCGATACCGATTCCGTGGTCAAAACTTGCTTCGGAAACAGCGCGCGCAGCACCGGTAATAGCGGTGCAGTGAGGGTATAGAGCAGGCGATACGATTTAGTTTTAGAACGCGCGCCATGCAGTGGCACGATCACGCCGGGGCGAAACATCACTGCCGCTTTGAACGGCAGTCGCATCAGCGCGTTTTCGGTGCGGCCTTTGACGCGCGCCCACATACTGCGGCCTTGTTCGCTGCTGTCCGTGCCAGTGCCTGAAACATAAATAAAGGTCATTTGCGGGTTCAAACGTGCCAGTAATTCAGCGGCGCTCAGCGTCAGATCGTAGGTTAGTTGCGTGTAGCGCACCTCGTCCATGCCGCCGGAGGAGACGCCTAAACAAAAAAAGCATGCGTCATAGCCAGAAAGCTCAGAGGCAATATTTTGATCAGTTTGATTGGCGAAAAAATTCAACAGATCGGGCCGCACCAGATCGCGAAGTTTTGCGTTCTGGACTTCGCTGGCGCTGCGTCCTACTGACAAGATCAAGCCTACATCCGACGCTTGCAAGCATGCTCGCAGCACGCCTTGCCCTACCATGCCAGTGGCACCAAAAATCATAATATTCATGCAATCTGCCTATAACTAGTTCGTGTTGTTGACCAACTTGGCCTTGAAAACATGCAAATTCAACGCCTAGCTTGCGGCAAACTTGGCTTACTCAACTATGCATCAATTCTCTATGCACCCAGGTCAGTATGCCCAAGTCAAAGCTTTGTTTGCAGAAGTTTGTGATCTAGTCGAGCCCGCTCGTAGTGCGCGGCTGGAGGCGTTGTGCGACGAGCCCGAGATCATTGCGGAGGTGCAGGCATTGATTAGTCAAACCGGCCTGGACGAGGCGCGTTTTGCCACACCGGTGCTCAGCGTGATGGCGGCAATCGCAGTCGCGGGTGAGGAGCTCAAAATTGGCGATCGCGTCGGCGTTTGGACCTTAACCCGTGAACTTGGTCACGGCGGCATGGGCACGGTGTTTCAGGCGCAGCGTGGTGATGGTCAGTTTCAGCAAATTAGCGCGATTAAAGTTCTGCGTGGCATTCCAAATGCACCAGCGTTAGAACGGTTGGCGCAGGAGCGCCAAATTGTCGCGAATTTGGCGCACCCAAATATCGCGCGGCTGCTTGACGGCGGCGCAACGCCGAAGGGTCAACCTTATTTGGTGCTGGAATATATTGAGGGCACCTCGATTGATCACTATTGCCAACAACATCGGCTGGGTAGCGAGGCCATCGTTGAAAAAATTCTTAGTGTTTGTGCTGGGCTGAGTTACGCGCACCAACGCCTAGTTGTGCATTGCGATCTAAAGCCTAGCAATATTATGGTGACGCACGACGGCCGCCCGCTGCTGTTGGATTTCGGCATTGCCCAGCTTATGGCGGTGGAGCACGTACCCGACGCCGACAAAGTGGCGGACGCTAAATCCAGTCCTACTGGCGGCAAAGCGCTTGCCTACACACCGGGCTATGCCAGTCCCGAACAGCGAGCGGGCGCAGTCTTGTCGACCGCAACCGATGTATATGGCTTGGGGCGGGTACTGCAAGAACTGCTCACATTATCGCCCAGCGCAGAGCGCACTCAGCTCATTACAGAATTTCGCAGACCAAGCGTTCGCGAGGTAACGGCAGAAAAAATCCAGCCACATATCGCACCCGCCTTGCGTGCGATCATTGCGCACGCAACAGCCGAATACCCGGCGAATCGCTACATCAGTATTAGTGCCTTCGCACAAGACTTGCAGCGCTATTTGCGTAGAGAAGCGGTGTCGGTGCTGCACAGTGATCGGCTGTATCGCGCGCGCTGTTTTCTGCGTCGCAATGTGCTGGCGTTGAGTTTGACAAGCGTGGCGGTATTCGCCTTGGTTGCTGGCTTGATCGGCACCAGCCTGAGCTTGCAACGCGCCCGCGTGGAACGCACGCGCGCCGAAGTAGCGGCCGCACGCGCCACTAGAACGGCTGATTTTTTGGGCAATATCCTCAGCGCCGCCGATCCTGATCGCGCCAGCGATCTAGATACCAAGTTGCTGCGCGAAATACTCGATCAAGCCGCCACTCAATCCAAGCGCGAGCTGGCGAATGAGCCGCTGGTTTTGAGTCAAATTGAGCAAGTGATCGGCAATACCTATTATCAACTGGGCGCTTATGAGAAGGCCTCGAGCCACCTAAAAAGTGCGCTGGATTTGCGCTTGCCAGCTGCAGACTATGTGCGCGAACGCCTTATTTTGCGCGAAAAAATTGCTGACAGCTTAGGCGATGCCGAGTCGGCGCAGGCGTTGCAAGAGTACCAAGCGATCTATGACGAGCGCGTTTCTGCATTTGGCCGGACTGACCCAGAAACCCTGCGCAGCGCGCACGGGCTGGCGTTCCAAGAGATTCGAACCGGCCGATTTAAAGAAGGGCTAAAGCGCAGTAATGATTTGCAACCGATGCTTGAAACCTTGCTGGGTGCGACCGATGCAACTACGTTAGCAAATTTACAAAATATCGCGATTGCACGCACTGAATTGGCGCAGTTTGCTGCCGCAGAAACCACGCTCAAATCCTTGATCGCCCGGAACGTCGCGGTCTATGGTCAAGCGCATTCGAAAACATTTGCAGTACAAAATAGCTTGGTCATTTTCTATTTGCGGCAATCACGTTTTGCCGAAGCTGAGCAATTATTGCGAGAAGTTTTGCCGATTGCGATGAAACAGCTGGGCGCGAATAACTTTAAAAGCATTAATTTTGCCGGGCTGCTCGGCAGCGCTTTAAGACAAAACGGCAAGCTTGTGGAAAGTGGCGTGTATTACCGTCAAGCTCTGGAAAGTGCGAGCAAACTCTATGGCGCCGGCAACGGCATCACGTTGCGTTTCGAAAATAATTACGCAAATTTCGAACTTGCCAATGGCGAGCCGAATGCGACTTTGCTACGACTGGCGCGCATTGAACCGCTGCTCGATGTGGCGATCGGGCCGGAGCACCCGGATATGTCAGATTTGCATCGCACCCGAGCCAAGGCGCAAACGCAATTAAAACAACTCGATGCCGCGCGCGCTTCCTGGCAGCGCGCGTTGGCGATTGATCGCAAGGCCTACGGCGATGACAAACATCCGCTTGTGTTGGACGACTTGGCTGGGCTAGCGGCGCTGTCGGCGAAGTAGTGGGCGAATGACTAGACCCGCGCCCGCACCCAGACTGTTTTTGTTGCTTGCCAGAGAGGCTGATTGCGCGCTGATTTTGCGACGCGGGCCTACGCACTGGGCACATTTGATCAAATGGGATATGTGCAATGACACCTTTGAATCTGGCGAGTGGATCAAGGGCCGCATTTGTTTGCCTTGGCAAACAAAACAATAGGAAATTATGCGGAAAAATGTGATCTTTCGCCAGACGGAAAATTGCTCATCTACTCGGTGTGGCACCGAACAATGTTCCGATCCTACGCAACGGAATCCTACACAGCAGTCAGCCGAGCGCCTTGGT
Organism: Rhodanobacteraceae bacterium; assembly: GCA_043750875.1. GTDB lineage: Bacteria > Pseudomonadota > Gammaproteobacteria > Xanthomonadales > SZUA-5 > JANNYA01. The sequence continues at coordinate 2,156 of JAYVAQ010000548.1, read as the reverse complement.
TGAGCGCGCTGGCGCTTTGGCCGACGGACACGCCAGAGGATGGAGGTGGACGCTTTCTTGGTAATCGAGCGTTAGAACTTCGTTTGTCGGAAAGCGTTGAGGCACTGCCGGGATTTGCGGGCGATGGCTTGACGATCAGCCGTGGTAATCCGGCACAGCAAAATCAAAATATGTGCGTAGAAGGCGCCGATTGGACGGGTAAAGACCGACAAGGCCGATTGATCATCGCCAAAGACGGTAAAATTTCTCGGCAAAAGTTTGCTGGTAGCAACGATCTTCAGGAATTGCTTGATCTCAACGGATGGACGCCTGATCCAAAGCCAGCGCCTGCTTGGGCGGGCGAGTCGATTGATTAGCAGCAGCAAAAAAGTCTTTGCCACGTCGCGCATAAAACTTAAACAATCTCAATTACGCCAGTTGCCCGCGCAAAAGCGCGATCAAATGTTCCTAAAGGCACGTGCCCGGCGGATTTTGCAATTTCCACCACTAAGCAATCGGTAAATCCTACGCGCCCGCGTTTGCGGAACTCTGCCAGCGCAGCAGCCACAACTTCCGGCCGTTCAATGACTAATTGTTGATGCGAAAGCAGCATTTCTATCGCTGTTGCAATCTTCGCTTTCTCCAACGCATAAACAGCACTGAGCACCCATATACACTCCGCCAACACCAAATGCGAAACCCATGCACCGGGGCCGACGAACGCTTCTGCAAGCAATAACTGGCGCGCATTATCTCGCACCAGCAGCCGCACCAACACATTGGTATCAACTGCGCGCATGGCGCTCGCGCATGTAGCTTGCAATGCCTGCTTTCAGTTCTGCAGCCGACTTGGCGTGCGCAAGTTTCATCGCGTTTACGCCAAAAAGTGCCGCGTGAATATCTGCGCTCGAGTACGTGCCAACGCGCCGCACGATGATGCGATCCCCCTCGCGTTCCCAGGCAATCGTCGCACCTGGGCCGATGCCAAGCGCCTTTCGAATACTTACAGGAATTGAAATTTGCGCCTGCGAAGTTACTTTGCTGGTGGCGTCCATTGAGCGGCCCATTACCGTGGTAATGAAAATATGACAGAAGCAGCGTAAAAATTCAACGCGTGTGCGGTGCGCCAAACACCCAAAGCGTGCGGTTACTTCGTGAATTTCTACACCAGACAACATTATCTGGCTAAGTTAGCTAGAACACGGCTCGGTACCGCGATGCCTTATTGTGGTCTGGGGTCGTTATGATATGGGTTTGACCACGTGCAATAGCCAATGACCGACATTAATCTTATTGCTGCGATCATTTTCGCTTTAGCGCTGATCCACACCTTTGCGACTAAAACGTTTGAACGTTTTGCCGACCGCTTTCCGCGCCACGCCGGGCTATTTCATTTCCTTGGTGAAGTCGAAGTCGTGTTTGGCCTGTGGGCGTTCGTGTTGATCCTCGCTATGGCAATTGTCTCGGGCGGCGCACAAGCGATTGAATATGCTGAAACCCGTACCTACACCGAACCGCTTTTTGTATTTGTGATCATGGTGGTGGCTGCATCCAAGCCGGTGCTCGAGGCGATTCGTGCGCTCATTTCCGCGATCGCTCGGTTGGTGCCGCTACGCACTGCGGTGATGCAGGTTTGGCTTTGCCTTGCGCTAGTGCCATTGATAGGCTCCTTCATTACTGAGCCGGCAGCCATGACTCTGGCAGCCTTGATGCTAGGGCCGCAGATTTTTAGGCAAGACCAGGGCATGCCGGAGTGGCTCAAATACGGCGCGCTTGGCGTGCTTTTTGTCAACGTTTCGATTGGCGGCACGCTCACGTCATTTGCTGCGCCACCGGTGTTGATGGTCGCCTCGGCGTGGAAGTGGGACAGCGTATTTATGGCCACCACATTCGGCTGGAAAGCCGCACTCGCTGTGCTCATCAATGCCACCGTGGTCACCTACATGTTGCGCAAGCATATTCAAGACGAGCCTGCCAATACTCCCGCGTCAGACCCGATTCCGCTGCTGGTCAGCGCGATTCATATCGCCTTTTTGGCCTCTGTAGTGGTTTTTGCACACCATCCGGTCATCTTCATGGGCGTGTTCATGTTTTTCATCGGCTTTACCAAGGCTTATGAGAAATATCAAAATCCATTGATTCTCAAAGAGGGCTTGCTGGTTGGCTTTTTTCTCGCA
>JAYVAQ010000547.1:0-5028 GCA_043750875.1 Rhodanobacteraceae bacterium | reverse complement strand
CAAAAGCACCGCTGAACCAATTGAAGTTGATACTACCTTCGTTGAGTTGCCCTGGCTTTGCGGTGATCGGGAATGGTGTTGTTGTCAAAGAGATTGGCGTCTTTGCAAGTGCTAACCCCATCGCGAAAGAACCAAAATCTGAATCAAGCTCGGCCTGTAAATTCAAGCCCGTTTGCTTACCCGCACCATTGAAGAACATCAGCGTGGGCGTCGCTGGAAGTGGTAAGTACGGATTCAATAACTGCGTGTAGCCACGATCACCATGATAAACCCCAGCATTTAACTGCACTGGCCCAAGCTGATAGCGCGCATTCGCACCGGCGCGACTCAAATCGCCGAGTACACCAACCAGGGGTTCACAGCGCGGTGCCGCACCGGCAGAGCAAACCGGGGTCAGCGTCATTTTGCCAACATTGATTTGGGTGGAAAGCCCGGAACTGCCCAGTTTGGCGTCACCCGTCAATTGATAAAGCCCAACTTTGTACGGATAACCATCTTCAATATCTTTAACTTGCGCTAGCCCCAACAACTTGGTGCCGGCATTACGATTGTCTAACACCATCACCGGCACCCATGAATCATCAGGGGCACTCGAAATACTTTGTGGCAATACACCTAAACCAGGTGCCGAATTCTGCGCACACGCAAACACACTTAGCATCAGCGCTGTTGCGCAAGCGATACTTTGGCGGGAGCGAGTCGAAATCAGCATGGCCTTAATATGAAATTGGGACGGGACCAAGTTTAACGCTAATGCCACAAATTGCAAAGCTGAAAAAGGTGGTTTGATTCACGTTTGTAAGCCATAAATGAAACAACCCGCGCTTGGCGGGGTGTTTCAATGAATCCAAATAATTCATACGGAATATGAAGAATTGGCTCAATCGCCTTTAGCTAAACGCGAGTTTTTCGCCCCGTAGAGTGCATATATCACCGCGCCAACGGCGAAGTAACCAAACAGCAGCGTGATTGGCACCCAATTTCCGCGCATCAGGCTAGTCCATTTATCAAAGAAAATAAGCCCAATGATGCCAGCGCACAAAATGATGCCTAGAACCGGTGTGAAAGGGTAGAACGGCACGGAAAAAGGACGCACCAAATTAGGTTCAGTTTTGCGCAAATACAGTACAGAAACACAAACGATGCCAAAGGCCGCAGCGGTGCCGAGGGATACCAAGGCACCCAGCAAGTCCAGCGGCAATACCGCCGCCGCCAGTGCTATTAAAACGCCCAGCAACATAGTGCCGGAAGCGGGAGTTTGAAACTTAGGATGGACTTTGCCAAACACGCCAGGCACTAAACCGTCTTTGGACATCTGATAAAAAACACGCGTTTGGGCATATACCAGCGCTAGCATGACCGAACTTAAGCCCATTACCGCGCCGATTTTAATCAGGAAGCTCAACATATTGAGCTTGCCAGATTCGACGAACGGCCAAGAAACTTCAGCCCAAGTTGGGTTCATCGCATCAATGGCAACCGCAATCGGTGCAGAAACGCCCAGGTCTTTATAAGGCACGACGCCCGTTAGCACGGCTGCCACCAGCATGTAGATAATTGTGCAAACAATCAGCGAGCCTAAGATACCAATGGGCAAATCACGTTGGGGGTTTTTGGCTTCGCCAGCGGCGGTAGAGACTGCTTCAAAGCCGACATACGCGAAGAAAATAATAGTTGAGGCATACGCCACGCCAAAGACGCCATATTTGTTCCAAGGCGTTCCTTCAACGTGTGGCGGTACAAAGGGCGTCCAGTTGTCAACATTGATGTAGGCTAAGCCAACCGCAACGAAAATCAGTAGCACTGCTACTTTTAAGATTACGGCAAAGTTGGTGAATTTAGCGGATTCACTGACACCCAGAACTAACAGTGAAGTTACCGCTAAAATACCAAGGGCACCGATCAAGTTAAACTGCGGTAGCAACTGCGCCTGGAGCACAATGGTGCCTTCGACGGAACCCGGAATTTCTTTGACCACAAAAGTTGCCGAGGTCAAAAATTCGGGTATAACAATATTAAAATCTTTAAGAATAGAGACGAGGTAGCCAGTCCATCCTGCGGCGACGGTGGACGCCGCTATGCCATATTCCAGCAGCAATAGCCAACCCATGCACCAAGCGAATACCTCACCCAAGGTGCCATAAGCATAGGTGTAGGCTGATCCAGATACTGGCAAAGTCGAAGCCAATTCCGCATAGCACAAGCCGGCAACGGCGCACACCAAGCCCGCTAGGATAAACGAAATCATGACCGCCGGGCCGGCGTAGTTTGCGGCAGCGTTCCCGGTCATGACAAATATCCCGGCACCAATAATGGCACCAATGCCTAAACTCACCAGGCTCTTTGCGGTCAATGAGCGTTTGAGTTCGCTGCGTTTGGAGTCGGCAAGAATCTGCTGAATTGGTTTTCTTTGGAACAGGCGACTGGCCATAGGGCGCTCAAGAGGTAAAGAGGGCGCTAAGATACCCAATTCATGTATCTGTGGGTAAAAAAAATGACATATCAACGAAAATACTCTACCCACATGCTAATGATCGAAAATAAAGCGCTTTCTTCCTTGCTCCGCGCCTATTCAGCGGCTGGAACTCAGCAAATCGTCCAATGCCAGCAGTTCGCAGCTTTTGCAGCTTCCCACCCAGATGTCTATCACCGTACCCACCCACCTGGGCATTTCACTGCTTCTGCTTGGCTAGTCAGCGAAGATGGCGCTCGGGTATTGCTAACGCATCACAAAAAGCTCGGGCGCTGGTTGCAGTTAGGTGGTCATGCGGATGGTGATCAAGATTTGATTAATGTCGCGCTACGTGAAGCCGAAGAGGAATCGGGGCTCAGTGGGCTGACTATTGAGCCGGAAATTTTTGATCTGGACGCGCACGAAATTCCCGCGCGGGGCGTGATCGGCGCGCCAAACTATGAAGCCGTACACATCCATTGGGACGCGCGCTTTGTCGTGCGCGCAAGTGTTGAGGATTTTGCGCTAAGTGACGAAAGCCTCGCACTGGCCTGGGTGGATATTGCTACGCTGGCAGCGGACCCAAGTGCTGATGCATCGCTGGTGCGTATGGCGGAAAAATGGCTGCAGCGGCCCGCCTTGTAGCACAACGAACTTCATTCCTCCGGAAGTACGTCCGGCACGGGTTCACGCGCAACTAAAAGCGCCGCCTGGGTACGCTGACTCAAATTAAGTTTGCGCAGCAAATTGCTCACGTAGCCTTTGACAGTGCCTTCGGTGAGAGACAGTGCTTCGGCAATTTGGCGGTTGCTTAAGCCCTGCCCTAAAAAACGTAGCACTGAGCGCTCGCGCTGACTGAGCGTAGCGTAGCGATCGGTGCTTGGCTTGCGGCGCAACAGCTGGACGACTTGCGAATGCATCGCGTGATGCAGCCAAGGTTGGCCCAGGGCCACGGCCCGAATCGCAGTCAGCAACTCTTGGCGCGCCACATCTTTTAGCAAATAACCAATGGCACCGGCCTGGATCACTTCGACCAGTGCTTGATCATCGGCGTAGCCGGTAAAAATAATGATATTGCACAGCGGAGCCTGGGTGCGCATCAGGCCGATTAGTTGCGCGGTTGGTATGCCGGGCATTCTCAGATCTAGCAGCGCGACGTCCACCGCCAAGCGTTGCAACACGGCCAACGCTTCGGTGCCGTTATCTGCCTCGGCAACAACTTTCAGGCCGGAATCTTCTTCGCATAAGGCACGCACACCCTCACGGACAATTGCGTGGTCGTCAACCAGAAGGATCCGAATTGGCGCTATTTGTGGGCTTTTCATGCGGACATTATGCAGCCACGATGCTACTTTGCGGCAAGCATCTTGAAGCCGCCGAGCCGTCAAAGCGGCAGTCTTATTTTGAATTGCCTAATTTTGAGTTGCTATCCTATCTGCTTGAAAGCATGCCCAGTAATGAAAAAGCCTGTCTGCCGGATACCGACAGACAGGCCAAAGCAGTATTACTGTCCGTTGCGATTATTCGAAACTATCGAAAAACACAGACTGTGTGATCTGGCCACGGATCTCGCCTTGCGGGAACTCAGCGGAGCTGACTTGCACATACCAAAGTCCGCTGGCCAGCTGCTGCGCTTGTACTGGAGTAATCGCAAAAGGGCCAACCACAATTTGATCGCGATCCAAGCCGGAAATAGGAAGCACGATGCTGGCGATGCGGGTGCCGACCACGCCGCGTACTGCGGGCCCAAAAATACCCACATCCACGCTCGTGCCAGGCACGCCTTCACCGGTTAATCCGGAATAGCTCAGCGTGATTGAGACCTGATCCAGGGCCCCATCCAAGCGCGCTGTGACATAGCCGCGCGCCAGCGTTTCGGCAACCGGCACCACTTGGCGGCCGCTTAGCGGGCCATCAAACACACGATCCAGCAGGATTTGCGCGCGGATTTCGCCCGCCGGGTTGTTCTGCGAATGCACATTGAAATACCACAGCCCGGCCTTAAGGTCACTCACTTGCTGCGGCGTAACCGCGAACAAAAATGGACCCAGTTGCGCCGAAGTGTTACCCAAACCCGTCAAGTTAAAGATAGGCGATGCGTTGCTGCCTGCCGGTGCCGGGCCATGGATGTGCGCTAGGGTGCTTGGGCTGCTAAGCGCGCTAAAGCTCAGGCGTACGATGATCTCGGTTTCGTCGGCATTGAGCTGCACGGTGCCACGACCTGTGGCTGCGGTGCTGACCGGCGGCACCTCCTGGGTGCCACTGAGTAAGCCGCTGAAACTGCCGCCGCTGCGTAGGCTCTCAGTCGACTCAAAGTTGCTGTGCGCAATCGCGCCAAAGCCTGCTGTCAAAATCGGTGAATTGTTCGCAACTGCCAAGGTGCCGCCAACGCGCAGTCGGTCGGCCAGCGCACTCAACTGCGGGCCGCCATCGAGCTGTTGTTGCACGCCAGGCAAGGGCTGGGTTTCGACCAAATCGTCACCGCTGGTGGCATTCAGTTGCAATTGCTCGATGCCCGCGCTGTCCAGCATAAACACGCTCGGTTGCAGGCGCACGAATAAGAAGCGTGGTCCAAT